>JAUWJJ010000215.1 GCA_030607765.1 Candidatus Aerophobota bacterium | reverse complement strand
CCTTGCTCCCCCAGCATTGGTGGCAATAGCACCTCCTAGATAAGCTGATTCATCTCCTGGATGAGGTGGGAAAAAGAGCCCTGATGATTCAATCTTTTCATAAAAGTCAATCAGGGTAACTCCAGGCTCAACTATTGCCATTAAGTTTTTCTTATCTATTTCCAAAACTTTATTCATCCTCTCAAGGGACAAAACTATGCCACCATAGATAGGAACACAGCCAGCAACTAAACCTGTGCCTCCTCCACGAGGAGTAACGGGAAACTTCTCTTTATTGGCAAGCTTCATAATTTGAGAAATCTCTTTTGAGCTCCTTGGCTTTATCACTACTTCTGGAAAGTGATGAACCCAATCAAGAGAAAACTCATCATGGGAATAATCTATCATTTTCTCCTTATCTAAGATAATATTATCCTCACCCACAATTTCCCTTAATTCTTTTACCACCTCATTATTTATCTTTTTGTACATTTTCAATCTACCTTTTTAAATTTATATTTTTAGCTTAAGAACTACGATAGGTCTTTGTCTCCTCTATTAGCTTAGGAATAACCTCATATAAATCGCCAACAATCCCATAATGAGCCACATTAAATATAGGAGCATTGCTATCTTTATTAATCGCTACTATGGTATTGGAAGTCTTCATCCCTGCCAAATGTTGAACCGCTCCAGAGATGCCACAGGCTATATAAAGTTTAGGCCTGACTGTCCTCCCACTTAATCCAATTTGATGAAAATGACTAATCCACCCCTCATCCACCGTGGCTCTACTGGCATCAACAGCGCCACCAAGTACATTTGCAAATTCCTTAATGAGTTTAAAACCTTCGGGTCTGCCCAATCCTTTACCACCAGAGACAATTATATCAGCATCAACTATGTTTGTCCCCTCCTTTATTTTTACAGATTTAAGAATTTTTACCCTATCTATTTTGAACTCACATAGCTTATTAACTGTGAGACCAGGAGTTAAACTTTTCTTGGCCCTACTCATTATTTTATATCTTACAGTAGCTATTTGTGGCCTATTGTTCGGACAAATAATTCTTGCCATAACGTTGCCTCCAAAGGCAGGTCGGGTTTGAACCAGATTCCTGTCAACATCTATATCTAAACCAGTACAATCAGCCGTTAAACCTGTTTTCAGTCTTGCAGCCACTCTGGGACCTAAAGACCTTCCTATGGGAGTTGCTCCTAACAATATAATGCTGGGTTTTATTTCCTTTGCCAAATTTGAAATGATAGTGGTGTAGGGATCTATCCGAAAATTTGTCAATTTTGGGTCATCGTATAAATAAACCTTATCACAGTAAAAACTTACATTATGTGCCTCTCTTTTTAAATTATTTCCTAAAATTACACAAAAAAGATTCTCATTTAACTTTTTAGCTAATTCTTTCCCCTTTCCTAAAAGCTCATAAACAACAGGAGCTATCCTGCCATCTCTTTGCTCCCCGAAAATCAATATTCCCCTGTAATTAGAAATATATTCCTCTCTTAGCCCATTTTTACTTTCTCTATAATCCATCTTTCCTACGAACATTCAGAACCTGTATGAATAAAGGATTTGTTATCTATCTTACATTTTAATTCTAAAAATAAAAATCCTTTATTGATAAGTTTTTATACCATTTACGTGAGAAAGATGGGTTGCAAGCGAAAAAGCCGATTTTTACTTGAATTTTTATCAAACAAAGTCCCAATGCGTTTGAAGAATCATAAAGGCTACTTCTCTCTTTATTTTTGGGTTGGCCGAGGTTATACTTGCACTTTAACCACCATCTCCAACTCAACAGTAATATCACCGGGAAGTACCGAAGTTCCTATAGAAGTTCTAGCATGTTTTCCCTTTTCTCCAAATATCTTTACTAAAAGTTCAGAAGCACCATCTATTACTTTTGGTTGTTTATTAAAATTAGGGGAGCTATTTACAAAACCCCTTACTTTTACTATCTCCTCTACTTTATCCAAGGATCCAACTAGTGACTTTATAGCTGCTAAACAGTTCAATGTACATAGTTTTGCAGCTTCGTAACCTTCCTCTACTGTTCTTTCTACATCCACCTTCCCCCTATACGCCGGTTTACCTTCCATTACTGGACCTTGCCCAGAACAGAAAATTAAATCACCCACTTTTTTAGCTGGGAGGTACTCGGCAACAGGTTTAGGAATTTCTGGCAACTCTAATCCCAACTGAGCTAATCTATCTTCTACAGTGTTCATGATTGAAAGCTCCCTTAATCTCATTATTGCTTTTTTTCTTCATTTAAGTTCACATTAAGATCATCTAATGGTTTGCAACACAAGTATGGTAAATAAATCGAATTCTAAACTACCTTGACGTCTACTATGTGAATTTGTCATCCGAGGCTACCATCTGTTATTTTACTCTTGTATCTTTTATATATGTGGTCAATTTCTTTTTGAACATGTTTATCTAACTCATATTCATGCTTTGAAATACGCTCTCTTGCAATTTCTCTTGCTTTTTTACTGATCGATATACCTCCTTTTTCTATCCACTGTTGTAACGTTTGGTGTTCAAATAATTCAGGAATCCACAGTATATCTCTAAATCTTTCCAAAGTAGTTGAGTGAGTCAAAAAATTGCCTTCTTCAATTCCTTTCTTTATAAGATCGATACCTGAAGAAATATCTTTTTCAAAATCAAAGCCCTTAATAAAGCGTTTGGAAAACTCTACTATTTCATTGTCTATTACCAGCTGTTCAAAACTAAATATTGTGGCTCTACTCATTCGCCCCGCAGCATAAAGAACTGTACAGCCCGATAACATAGATAGTAGCACACTCATAGCCCTTTCAAATGTCGCTTGAACATTGTCTT
>JAUWJJ010000166.1 GCA_030607765.1 Candidatus Aerophobota bacterium | reverse complement strand
TTTCGTGCAAAAGTTGGTTGACAAATAAAAAATGTAGTATATAATTGTAATTGAGATTAAATTGCAATCAGGAGGTAATGTTGGTTACTGCAGAGGATAAATTTAAAAGTTATCTTAAATCAAAGGAATTAAAATTTACTCCTGAAAGACAGGCTATCTTAAAGGAGATATTTTCTTTTCATAAACATTTTAATGTAGATGAGCTTTACGAAAGATTACATAGACACACCAAAGATATCTCTCGAGCTACTATTTATAGAACTCTTCCTTTATTAATAGAAAGTGGTTTAGTTGAAGAAACACTTCATTGTCAAGATAAGTCCAGCTACGAACATATCTTTGGGCATAAGCATCATGATCATATGCTCTGCCTAAAATGCGGCAAGATTATTGAGTTTAGAGAAGAAGGAATAGAAAAATTACAAGAGATGGTCTGTAAAAAATATGGTTTTCATCCTATTGAACATAGACTGGGAATTAAAGGATATTGCAAAGAGTGTTATGAAAAAGCTTAAAGGTAATATTCAAAGCTACCGGGAAGTATTGTAGTAGTTCAATGATTTTGATTCTCTCCAGCTATGGGAGATTTACAGAGAACTTGACAAATAATTTTTTTAAATTATGTTTGCAATTGTATCTCAATTACAATCAATAAAAAGATCTATATGTTAATAAATTGAAAAAACAACTAAGTGGGAAATAGGCTACTAAACACTGCGAAAGGTGCCTCTTTATCCTGGAGGATATAAATATGAGAATACGTAGGCTAACTGAGTTAAAGCCTGAAGAATGGGGAAGAATTATAGCTATAGGAGGAGGGCGAGGTATCAGGCAAAAACTTTTACTAAGAGGTGTATCAGAAGGAACTATTGTTAGAATGGTATCTTGTTATCAGGGGCCAGTTGTAGTTGAAGCTAATAGAAACATAATTGCTCTGGGAAGAGGTATGGCACAAAAAATTAGAGTGATGGAGGTGATTTAGATGGAAAAAAAACTTTCTGAGATGAAGTATGAGGAAAAAGGTATAGTGAAAACAATAGAAGGAGAATTTCGGGAAAAAGTGGCCGGTATGGGTATCAGGGTTGGCAAGAAGATTAAAATGCTCACAAAGCAGCCTATGAAAGGTCCTATAGTAGTAGTGGTAGATGAGGCAAGGACATCTTTAGGATTGGAAATAGCAAAGAAAATTATCGTGGAGGTAAAAAAATGAAAGTTTTACTTATGGGTAATCCTAATGTAGGCAAGAGTGTATTTTTTAATCGCCTGACAGGAGCAAGAGTTATAGAATCAAATTATCCTGGTACTACAGTTGATTATACAAAAGGATGGATACAACTTAGGGGAAAAAGCGTTGAGCTCATTGATGTCCCTGGGACATTTTCCTTAGAGCCAAAGGATAAGGCAGAAGAAGTGGCGGTAAAGATGCTTGAGGAGGAAAAAGATGCTGTTGTTATATGCATTATTGATGCTTCCAAAGTGGAAAGAGGTCTTTACTTAGCATTGGAGATCATTGAAAGAGAATATCCAGTTATTGTAGCATTAAACATGAAAGATGTTGCCAGGGATAAAAATATACAAATTGATGTAAAAAAACTGGAGCAAATTCTCGGTGTTCCTGTAGTAGCCACTGTAGCAGTAAGTGGGGAGGGGATTAAAGAACTGGTATCGAGGATAGAGGAAGCATCACTGGTAAGAATAGATAAAATTATTGAAAGGGTAGGAGGCTAAAATGCTAAATGTGGATAAAAGGTGGGATTTAATAGATAAAATAGCAAGAAAAACTGTAAAGTTTGGGGGTTATAAGGCTACATTGAAAGATGTGCTTGGGGAGCTTACTGTTAAGCCTTGGACAGGTATACCTTTTGCCATTGCGGTTATATATGGGTTCTGGGGATTTTTTTGTGAATTTGCAGGAACTCTGTTCACGGATGGTTTTATGTGTAAGATATTTGATGAGCACTGGCTTCCCTGGCTACAGTCAGTTTTTCCAGGAGGATTGGGAAACTGGTTTTATGCTCTTATGGTAGATGCAGGACATCTAAAAAATGGAGTGCTTGCAGCATCAGATAATTGCTTTGAGGCCTTTGGAGTGCTTACAAGTGGACTTTTTGTTCCCTTTGGTGTAGTTTTATGGGCAGTGCTAGCCTTTTATCTGATGTTTGCATTGTTGGAGGATGTGGGATACTTACCAAGATTGGCAGTTCTCGTTGATACGGTGTTGCACAAGATTGGACTGCATGGCTATGCCATTGTGCCTACATTCCTTGCCTTAGGATGCAATATTCCAGGAGTATCGGCTACAAGAGTACTGGAAACAAGAAAGCAGAGATTCTTAATGCTCACCCTGTTAGGGGTGTTCGTCCCTTGTGGAGCTCAAATTGGAATTATGCAAGATTTAATTCCAAATATGATAGGTTGGGTTTTTTTATCCTTAGCCATAGGGTATTTTGGATTTGGTTATATTCTCTCTAAGCTTGTTCCCGGAAAATCACCAGAGATTTTAATAGATGTGCCGCTATACCAAATGCCAACCTGGAGAAATATAAGAAGGAAGATTTGGTTAAGGACATCACGGTTCCTTCTCGTCGCAGTTCCTTTTGTTATAATAGGATGTTTTATTGTTGGCATTATGCATCTAACTGGAGCTATGGATGGATTAGCCTGGGCATTGGGTCCATTTTTGACGAGATGGTGGGCAGTACCCAGGGCAACAGTAGCACCTTTGATAGCAGGGTTTTTGAGAAAAGACCTGGCGGTAGGAATGCTTGGCGGCATTCCTATGAGTTCCTATCAACTATTCACATCTGTAGTTTTGCTCTGTATCTACTTTCCTTGTTTAGCGACTTTTGCGGTGATATTAAAAGAAGAAAATTGGAAGGAATCTCTTGGAATTTTGGGTTTTCTTGTATTAATGGTGTTCGTTTATGGAGGAGCACTTCATCTAATAGGAATATTATTAGGGAGGATATAAATGAAAAGTAAATTTGGGTCTATTTATTTTGGAATTTTTGGTATAGTAGTGCTGTCCTTTGGAATAGCAGAGTTTATAGCAACAGGAATAGGTGGATATACTAATGGATGGTTGGATTTATCAGGGACATTTGTGATATGGCGAGGGATTATCCTCTTCTTTGCGGGCCTGTTTTATATAAGCAGCATTAAAAAATTTACAGAAATCCATCAATTAGCAAAATCTGTAATAGCAAGCATAATGATATGGATTGTTGCCGGAATAGAGATATTTGCTAAGATAGCATCTTCCATCCCCGGAGGAGAGGAAGGGGGATGGTTTATTCCGCCTACAGAAGAGCTAATAGAAATTTGGACTCCCCCATATATTCCTGCACTGTATCTTTTGCCGTTTTCGCTGATGATAATCTACTATATTTATACTGGAAGAAAAAAGAAGGAGCAGTAAAGTTGATTATTTTGTTTATTTAATTTTGCGCCAATGGGGAAGATTTTACAACTCGACTTAACACAATGAGAATAGAAAGAAGTAATTACAGAGGTTCGGAAAACTGGATTTTGACCTCTGAAACTCGCATAAGTTGGGTTGATAATTTATTGTAATTAGACTTTTCATTTTACTCCAGCTAAAATAATCAGAAAGAGGCTGTGTTGGGAGACAAAGGAAGATGTTGTCCCTCTATTCCATCTATAAACTGGAAAGATAATCACAAGACATTATTTACATCCCATTTTGAAAATGTCGAATTTTCCGAGCCTCTGAATTAAGAAGCTAAGACAACTTACCTTCAAAAACAAAATGGAAGAGAAATTGAGAAAAGTAGATCTT
>JAUWJJ010000071.1 GCA_030607765.1 Candidatus Aerophobota bacterium | reverse complement strand
TGATAAATCATTATCTTTAGTGACAATATAATGCTCAAAATCAAATTCTTTAGCAGTAGCAATCCTTACTGAAGAGTGCTCAGCCAATATAACTTTTGCTCCTTTACTTTTTGCCAGTTCACCATGCAATAAACCAATAGGACCTGCTCCTACCACAGTAACATACTCTCCTTTTTTAATATTCAGATAATTTTGACCATTTATTACGCAGGAAAGTGGTTCGACCATTGCTAAGTGTTCCTCTGAAACAGCACAGTCCCCTGGAACAGCTATTATGACACCTTGTTTAACAGCAGCATCCTGAACTAATATATACTCAGCAAAACCACCAGGATAATAGTAACCAATGGGGTGATTATCCTTGCACATATTATAGTTTTTCTCTCTACATATCCTACATTCCTCTTTTCCACAGCCTATTGAGGTGACCAGAATTACCTTATCCCCAACTTTACACTCAGGATTTTTAACTTCAAAGCCGATTTCCTCCACAGTTCCTACAACTTCATGGCCTATGATAAATTTACCTTCACCGTATCCTCTAATTTGAGGAACAAATCCTTTAGTAACATCTTTTGTTCCTTCATACATCCTTCCATCTGTTCCACAGATAGCACAAGCATTAACTTTTACCAGAACGTCATTTAGTCCACAGATTGGTTTTTTAACATTTTCAATTTCCATATGTCTTGGTTTATCTATGCATAAAAAAGCTGCTTTCATCACTTCTGACACTTTTTATACCTCTTTTATTTAAATTGTTGAATTGCCTTGATTAGATATACCTTACTGCAGTTAATCAATTTAGCAAGTTAAGTTTTTTCTATTAATTTCTCAAATTCTTCAATTTCCTTTTCGCAGGACAGGACTCCTATTTCCAGTTCAAACTTTTTTACCTGTCCTGGCTGAATAAATTGAAGAGTTCCTCTCTCCCTTTCTTTAGCTCTTCCCTCAACTAAACAGTTAGCAGGTTCTATACCCACCACATAATCCCCTTCTCCCATCATTTTCCATTCTATAAAGCAGGGAAGTTGCTCCTTTTTATAATTAATGTAAATACCAAATCCCTCTTTTTCAAGATTATCATTTACCAAAGCACACCGAACAATACCGGATGCATCTTCCCTCATTTTATGATAGTAAACTTTTTCTTTAAAATTAGGAACAGGTTCTGTAAATTTATAGTATTCTTCTTTTTCCTTAGCCGCTTCCTCATCCCTCGGCTTTATCTCTAAGGTAGGCAGAATCAACCTACTTTCCCCCCAAAGTGCAGGAAATCCTATGTTTATATGATAAAGAACCATTAAGGGACTCTTCCTGCAACCTTGATTCTCAACTGTATCATAGATCCAAAGCCGGGATTCTCCCATTCTGGTAAAAATTTTCCTTTTTAACAAAAGATTTTCTCCAAAGACTGTGCTCTGCCTCATCTGTCCTTCAGCAGATAAAATGTATTCCTCTCCTTTCCACTCTTCATTTATCTTAACTTTCTCAGCCGGGGTATGGGAAATCCTTCCATGCAATCCCAATTTCTCTCCCTTATCCTCACAGGGACTACCAAGGTAAGTTAAACCACAGGTGGTAAGTAATCCTCCAAAGAAACCCCGCAGCCACCCAGAACCTTCCGGTTCAAAAAAATGAGAATGAACATCTTCGGTAGAGGATCGCCAGCATAAAGACTTTCCCCTGTAAAATGCCTGGGAAATATCCATCGCCCGCTCTAAAAGTAAAGTAAACTGAAATCCACTTCCTGTCCAGAAATCTACAGCTCTCATTCCCCTACCCTTTCCTTCCAAAAGCTCGTAAAATTTTGTTCCCGCAACCTGAGATAAGCTTCCCACAAGCCTACCAAAATCCTTTTTGGAAAATTCTTTTCCAAATACTTTTGCCATTTTAAAATCTCCTTATCTGTGTGAATCCACGGCTAAATAGTTACAATATTTTTCCATAAAGTTTTTGATATAAATTTAAGTAGTTTCGGTAAGCCTCTTGATATCCAACTACATTTTTAGGTTGAGGAATAAACGTTTTCTTAGTTGAAACAGCAATCTTAACTGCGTCATCTACACTCCTGTAAACTTTTGTACCTACGCCAGCTAAAATAGCTGCTCCCAGAGAAGCTGCTTCACTACATTTTGGCAAATCAATCGGTAGATTTAAAACATCAGATTTAACCTGTAGCCAAAAATCACTCTTTGCTGCTCCTCCTAAAGATTTAACTTTTTCCACTTTAACCCCTAAGTCTTTAAGCAATTCTACATTCTCCCTCAACATAAAGGAAATTGATTCTACAAGTGCCCTTACAAAATGAGCTTTTTTATGATTAAAAGATATTCCTACAAAAGCTCCCCGAGCCTCAGGATTAAAATCAGGACAAAATGTGCCAGTAAAATGAGGAAGAGCTAACAGTCCTTCTGAACCAGCTGGCACAGTTTTTGCCAATTGCATAAGAGCATCGTAACTCTTTTTTTCCCCTTTATCATTTATACCAAATGTATCTCTAAACCAGCGAAGAACTATTCCGGATGTCTGTGAATAAGGCATAAGGACAAATTTCCCTGGAATACAGTGTGGCGCACAGGGAACTTTTCCTCCTAAATCAAAAGTAGGTTTATCTACACAAGCTATTACTGCAAGAGCGGTCCCTGTACTTTCAGTTATAACACCAGGTTCAATGTTACCTGCACCTAAAGCTGCCGCCATCTGATCCATAGAGCCTGCTACAACCTTGGTATTTATGGATAGACCTAACTCAGAGCTTACTTTAGAGCTAATATTCCCCACCACTTCGTATGAGGAGAAAATCGGAGGTAACCTGTTCCTTTTTATACCTATAAAATCAAGCATATCATCCCACCAATCTTTCTCTTTTAGCTTAAGATAGCAAGTGGAGGATGAGGAGGTAGGCTCTGTTGAAAATTCCTCTGTTAGCTTCCAGATAAGATAATCTTTAACTATAAGAAACTTTGAAGTTTGATTGAAAACATAAGGCTCATTCCTCTTAAGCCAGAGTATCTTTGATGCTGGCCACATAGGAGACATCTCGGGAAGACCGGTTATTTTATAAAGAATCTCTTTGGGGAAATTTCTGGATATTTCTGAGGATTCTGTAACTGCCCGATTATCAAGCCATACAATTGCATTTCTCAACACTTTCCCTTTTTTATCTATACATATCAAAGTCTCTGCTTGGCTTGAAATAGATAAAGCAATTACAGATTGCGGATGTAGTTTTGATTTTTTTAGAACTTCTCTTACACCTTTTCTCAAAGCCTCCCAGTAAACATTAACTGGCAGCTCAACCACATCTGAAGATGGTGTTAATAAGCTATATTCCTGGGTAGATACAGCTTTTAATCTCCCATCTATTCCAAAAATCCCTACCTTAATGGATGTAGTTCCAATATCTATACTTAGAAAATACTCCAAATTTCCTCCTCACTAACATAAAAACTCGAAGCGTACTTTTTTTCTATCAACAACTCTTTTAATAAAATATAACTCTATTATTTCTCAATTTTTAAACAAGTAAATTTCGTAAGAGTTCAACGATACCCGTGGTTTTGTTTCCTTCTCTTAAAGAGTTTAGTTTGTCTGGAGGTATTTTTGTAGCTAATTGCTTAAGTGTTTCTGAATTTTTTATACATTGTCTTACAACCTCAATACCATTCTCTCTGTAAGGAAAGATATCAAAGTTATACCAGCCATCATATTTAATTTCATTCAACCAGTATAGAAACTCTATAGTTTCCCAGAAATGGACTGTACCTACAATCATATCATCATCCCATAAACGGTAGTTATCGTTAAGTTCAACATAGTAAAGTTTGTCATGCATATCTGCTAATATCACTGATTCAGCAGGATTTTCATATGCCATATAGGAATGACCAATATCGATCAATACCCCAACATTGCCTTCTTTGACCTGGTTTACTAACATAAGAGTTTTACCTATGGTTCCCATGTATATGTGTGTTCTTGCCTCTTTTATCTTGTACTCCAGACAGATTCTTACATCCCCTCGATATCGAGCTATTTCCTTAATTGCTTCTAATAACCTCTCCCAGCTTTTTCTATAATCAGATTGAAAGGGATAATCGTAACCATCCTGCAGGAGACACATACTTATTTCTTTATTCCCAAGAACCACTGAGGCATCAATTCCTCTTTTGGTAAGGTCTACTGCTTTTTGTCTGATTTTTTCATCATTTGAGGTAAAGGAACCATATTTCCAGATAGGCTCAGAGAAAAGTTCAATTTCAACCATTGATACTTCCAAATTATTTTTCTCCAGTTCTCCCTTCAACTCCTTAGTATCGGAAAAGAAAGAAAAATCGGAAGGGTAACCAAGATAAACTCCTTTTAAATCCCTCACTTTTGCTACCATTTTTATTTTTTCTATTAAATCTACATCATCTGGATGATATTTTGATACGAAACGATCTCCACAGGCAGTTAACGGACTAAGCCCCACTGAGTACTTTGTTTTTTCACTCATTATATCCTCCTGGTATATTGTTCACTATGAACAATCTTATTTTCTCAATGAGTATTTTCGAATTAACGCTAATACAAGATGTGTTTAGGTCAGTTTCCCGAAAAATCCTTTAACCCGCTGAAGAAAACGGGAATGTTTAACCTTTAACCCCGCTTGATGATAAAAGTCCTCTTACATAGTACTTTTGGCCAAAAGCGAAAATTAAAAGAACCGGTATAACATATATTACAACCCCGGCTAATAGTACATTCACCAATAAAATCCCACTACGGATAACATATCCGGTAGTCATAGCCACTGGTAAAGTAGTTTTTTGACCGCTTAAGAAAATCACAGGAGCCATAAAATCCCCATATACCCACAAAAAAGATAAAATAAACACAGTAATAAATACAGGTTTTGAAAGTGGAATAAATATTCTAAACAGCACCCCCATTCTGCTACATCCATCAAGAATAGCAGCTTCCTCTAACTCTTTAGGAATATAGGAAAAGAACTGTCTAAAAAGGTAAATAAATAAGGGATTTGCGCCCATACCCCATAAAAGCCAAATATAGTAAGTATTGATA
Source organism: Candidatus Aerophobota bacterium (assembly GCA_030607765.1). The sequence goes on along the minus strand of JAUWJJ010000071.1, from coordinate 1,289 downwards.
AGTTTTAGCTTGGCGAAAAACATGTATTCGGGAATCATAACTGAAACCGGAGGTATCATTAAAAGAATTATAACAACATAAAAGAAGAAATTTTTACCCGGAACACGAAATCGGGCAAATGCATATCCAAAAATTGATGCAGTTATAATGCCAGGAATTGTATATATCATACTCAAAACAATGGTATTGCGTAAATACCCAAGATAATTAATTTTAGTAAGTGCCAAGAAATAATTCATAAATTGAAATTTTTTTGGTAAAAAAATTGGAGGAAGTATAACCATTTCTTGTTGAGTTTTTAAAGAACACAGAACAAGCCAAAAAAGGGGAATCATAAATATAACTGCAAGGATAATTAAAAGCGTATAGAAAAGTGATTTCTTTAATAGCTTTATATTTATATCTATTCCACTCATTTACTCACCTTTACTTGTACTCATAATAAACTAACTTACTACTTATCTTTAAGAAGACAAAAGTCACGATTAACATAATAACAAACATCACCCATATTACTGCCATGCCGTAACCAAAATTTTGATTTGTGAAACACTGTTGGAAGGCATAAATTATGGTAAAGTAGTTCTGGAAAGGGGGTTGTTGATTTAAAAATGCCGTAAAGGCAGCCCCAGGAGAAGATGTGAGAAGTATAGGTCGAACTATTACTCCAAAGGAAAGCATTATACCTACTACTGCTTGATAAAGAATAACTGGTGACATTAATGGCAGAATAATATTCTTAAATATAAAAACCCTGTTTGCCCCATCTATCTGTGCTGCTTCGATTAGCTCTTTTGGCATGTTTTGAAGCCCGGCTAAAAGTATAATCATAGCTCCACCTGCTTGCCAGACAAACATACTAACCAGAGAAAGCCTGGGGAAATCTACTAAAAAGTTCAGAGAAAAGTACGGGTTAAATTGGTTTATAATTATATTTATGAGACCGGACTCACGGTTAAGAAGAGTTTTCCAGATAAATATAGTCGCTATTAGAGGAACTGCATAGGGAATGAAGAATACACTACGGAAAAAACCATGTGCTTTAAGTTTTCTGTTTAATAAAAGAGCCATAAAGAAGCTAACCACCAGAGTAAGCAGTACACTTAAGAAGGTGAATATTAAAGTGTTATAAATTGAACTAACAAATCTATAATCAGATATTAGCCTTAAGTAATTTCTAAAACCTATAAAACGAGGAGACGAGATGCCATCAAAGTGGGTTAACGATAAATAAAATCCGTAAGCCATTGGAAAAACATTTAAGAATGCAAACATTGCAATCCACGGGC
>JAUWJJ010000169.1 GCA_030607765.1 Candidatus Aerophobota bacterium | reverse complement strand
TTACGCAGGCTAAAGCCTGCGGCTACGTCACATATTACTTATTTACATATTACACATTACTTATTACACTTCTTAGCCATCCGGCGAGCTAAATAGAGGAAGGGAGTATCCAGAGCAGCAATGATCCACTTAAAAATGTAAGTGGTAAGAAATATTTGCCAGAAAACATTCCAGGAGAAAACACCCCAGAAAGCTAAGAAGGTAAATAGGGTAGTATCAATTAATTGACTTACCATTGTGCTGGCATTGTTGCGGAGCCAAAGGTACTTTCCTTTGGTTTTTCTCTTCCAGAAATGAAATGCCCATACATCATGGTGTTGACTAACAAGATAGGCAACAAGACTGGCAAAGACAATTCGAGGCATAAAATTAAATATAGCTTCTAAATGAGGCTGCATAATGTCACTAACATCCGGTTTAAACCTTATTGCAAATTGCATAGCTACTGTGGCGGTAATTAAAGCAAAAAATCCCATCCATACTGCCTGTCGAGCTTCTCTCTTTCCATAAATCTCATTTAAGATATCTGTATTAAAGAAAATACTGGCATAAACTACATTACCCAGAGTAGCTATTAAACCAAAAATTTGAATTACCTTGATTACCTGAATGTTGCAGACAATTGTTCCAACTACTATCATAATGTAAAGTCCTGCTTTTCCCCAAAGACGAAAAGCAAGAAGAGAGATGCTTAGATCAACTACAATAAATATGAACCATAATATCTCGTTAGGCATTTTTTTATCCTGCTATATTTTGCAAAACTTGGGAGAAAATAGCAAGCTTCAAGGATTGACCTTTGGTTCTTTTTTACTAATAATTAATAATTATTCACCGTGGATATTGTAGAGTATTTAGTAGCCGTAACCTTTACCCTGTGAGATAGTATTAACATCTAACAGGGTTTAAGTTGCGCATATCTCCGCAGGCTAAAGCCTGCGACTACATAGGTAGCTTGCCGATTTATCGGCGCATTAAAACCGCCTGATAAATCAGGCAGCTACAAACCGCCCAATGAATTGGGCAGCTACAGTTTAGTTCACATCAAATTAAAGGAGAAAACTATGTTAAAGTGGGATAATTTAACTATAAAAACCCAGGAAAGAATTCAAAGAGCTCAGGAAATAGCTGAGGAGATGAATCATCAGCAAATCTTTCCTGAACATTTGCTTCTTTCCTTAGTTGAGGATAAAGAGGGGGTGGTGTTGTCCCTTCTTAAAAGTTTAGAGGCAAATCCAGATTTAATAGTATCGCAGCTAACAAAGGAGCTAAACAAGCTGCCCAAGGTTATGGGAGAGGGAGTATCTCAGATATATATGTCTCCGGATTTAAAGAGAATCTTTGATCTTGCTCAAAAAGAAGCTGATTACTTAAAAGATGAGTATCTATCTACAGAGCATCTCTTGCTGGGTAGCTGCGAGAAGGGAGACTGCCCGGCAAGTCAAATACTCCAAAAACAAGGAGTAACCAGGGACAGTGTTCTCAAGGCTCTGGTAAAAGTTAGAGGAACTCAGAGAATAACTGACCAGCATCCCGAAGATAAATATCAGGCTCTGGAGCGCTTTACCAGAAATCTAACTCAACTGGCCTCTCAAAGTAAGCTTGACCCTGTAATAGGTAGGGATAATGAGATAAGAAGAGCCATTCAAATTCTGTCAAGAAGAACTAAAAACAACCCGGTATTGGTTGGGGAACCCGGAGTAGGAAAAACTGCTATAGTAGAAGGATTAGCTCAAAGAATTGTTGCTGGAGATATTCCTGAAACATTAAAGGGAAAAAGAGTTCTCGCCTTAGATATGGGAACTCTGGTAGCAGGAACAAAATTCAGAGGAGAATTTGAAAATCGTCTTAAGTCTCTATTGAAAGAGATAAAGCAAGCAGAGGGACAAATTATTTTATTTATTGATGAACTTCACACAGTAGTGGGAGCAGGAGCAGCAGAGGGAGCAGTGGATGCCTCTAATATGCTTAAACCTGCCCTGGCTCGAGGTGAACTTCGCTGTATAGGTGCCACTACTCTCAATGAATACAGAAAATATATAGAAAAAGATGCCGCCTTAGAGAGAAGGTTTCAGATGGTTCTGGTAAGAGAGCCTTCATTGGAAGATACCATAGCTATCTTAAGAGGGTTAAAAGAAAAATACGAAGTTTATCACGGGGTAAGAATTAAAGATTCTGCTCTGATAGCAGCAGCTAATCTTTCCCATCGTTACATAACCGATAGATTTCTCCCCGATAAGGCTATTGACCTTATTGATGAGGCAGCAGCAAGAATAAGAATAGAGATAGATTCAAGACCCATAGAAAAAGATGAAATTGAGCGCAAAATAGTGCAACTGGAAATTGAGAGGCAAGCTTTAAAAAAGGAAAAGGATGAGGTTTCTCAAGATAGGTTAAATAAGTTGGAAAAAGGGTTGGCTAACCTTAAGGAAAAATCTACCAAACTTAAAGTGCAATGGCAAAAGGAAAAAGAAATTATCAAAAAAATAAGTAAAGTTAAGGAAGAGATGGAAAGGTACGGGGGAGAGTACCAAAGAGAGCAAAGAGAAGGAAATTTGGACAGGGCAGCCGAGCTTCGCTACGGAAAAATCCCGGAGCTAAAAAAATCTTTAAATGAGGAAAACCAAAGATTAAAAGAGCTGCAAAAAGGGGAAAAGATGCTTAAGAAAGAGGTAGAAGAAGAGGATGTTGCAGAAATTGTCTCAGAGTGGAAAGGAATTCCTTTAACTAAACTTATAGAAGGAGAAACAGAGAAATTAACCAAGATGGAGGAAAGATTAAAAACAAGAGTTGTGGGACAAAACGAAGCTATAAGAGCGGTTTCTAATTCTATAAGAAGAGCCAGGGCAGGACTGCAGGACCCCAATCGCCCATTGGGTTCCTTCATATTTTTAGGACCCACTGGGGTAGGAAAAACAGAGTTAGCTAAAGCTTTAGCTGAATTTCTCTTTGACGATGAGGCAGCTATGATTAGACTGGATATGAGTGAATATATGGAGCGCCATACCGTATCTCGATTAATTGGTGCTCCTCCTGGATATGTAGGCTATGAGGAAGGAGGGCAGCTCACCGAGCCTGTTAGAAGGAAACCTTATACAGTTATCCTCTTTGATGAGATAGAAAAAGCCCATCCCGATGTATTTAATGTTTTACTCCAGATTCTGGATGATGGTAGGTTAACTGATGGACAGGGAAGGGTGGTTAATTTTAAAAATACAGTAATCATAATGACTTCTAATGTGGGAAGTAGATGGATTGAAGAGCTCACCAAATCCTCAGAAATTAAAGAAAGGATAAGAGAAGCTCTAAGGTCTCAGTTTCGTCCGGAATTCTTAAATAGAATTGATGAGATTATTATTTTTAACCGTTTGGGCAGGAAAGAAATAAAAGAGATAGTTAATATACAATTCAGACAGCTTCAAGCCCGACTTAGTGAGAAGAAAATTCACATATTCCTTACAGATAAAGCTAAGGAGTTTATCGCTGAAGAAGGTTTTGATCCCGTTTACGGTGCCCGCCCCTTAAAGAGGGCCATCCAAAGAGAAATTCTTGACCCCTTGGCTGTTAAATTGCTGAAAGGAGAATTTAAAGAGAAAGATGGAATTGTTGTAAACAATGTTAATGGGAAAATAGTTTTCCAAAAAAGTTAATTTACGGGGTCAGGTCTCAACATTTGACATTTCTCTGTGTACTTGTGGTGTAATGAATCAGTTTAATTTTCTGAAATGTCAAATGTTGAAACC
>JAUWJJ010000146.1 GCA_030607765.1 Candidatus Aerophobota bacterium | reverse complement strand
TCACAATATTGACTAAACAAAAGCAAAGAATCATTTAGATTGGATTTTTAATCAGTTAAGAATTCTTCAATTTATTAAACGTTTGCCTGTAAACTTAAGTGGAGGTGAATTACAACGGGTAGCTTTGGCAAGAGCCCTGATGGTCAACCCTTCTGTTTTGCTTCTTGATGAACCCTTAAGTGCCCTGGATCCTAATTTCAATGAAGATGTACGGGAAGAATTAAAAAAACTCCATCAGGAAATGGATGTTACTTTTTTAATGGTGACTCATAATTTCAGCGATGTTTTGTCTTTAGCTACTCGAGCTGCAGTAATGAACCAGGGAAAAATAGAACAAGTAGGGGAAGTTACAGAGATTTTTCAAAAACCCTCCTCTTCCTTTGTAGCTAATTTTGTAGGAGCAAAAAATATATTTTATGGTCGCTTGATCAGTGAGGATACTAATAGGTGGATTGATACGGGAAAGATTAAAGTTGAAGTTGCAGGGGATGCAATTGAAATTAAAGAAAAGGTATATTTCATAATAAGACCTGAGGATATTATTGTATCTAAGACACCGGTGCGTTCAAGTGCACGCAATTGCTATTCAGGTAAAATCGTTAGAATTGTAAACAGAGGAGCAGTGATTTATTTAACCGCTGATATGGGTGAGAGAATAATAGCCCTGATCACTAAAGCTTCATTTGAGGAAATGAAGATAAAACAGGGAGATAATATCTATTTTATTTTTAAAGCTTCAGCGGTGCATTTATTCAGATAAGGAGAGAAAAATGATTAGTCTCGAAAGAGCTTTGGAAATTGTAACAAAGAAAGTGAAAGTTTTACCTTCCGAGAAGGTAAAATTGCTTTCCTCTTTGAGGAGAGTATTAGCGAAAAATATTTATTCTGAATTTGATATTCCTCCATTTAACAGAGCAGCTATGGATGGCTATGCAGTAATTGCTCAAGATACAACCTCTGCCTCTTTAACTCAACCTGTTGTTTTAAAAATATTGGATGAAGCCTCAGCTGGATTTAAAGCAAAATCAAGCATTAAAAAAGGCAAAGCAATTAGTATTATGACCGGTGCAAGCCTACCTGAAGGAGCTAATGCAGTGGTAATGGTAGAAAACACAAAATCTAAGGAAGATGAGGTAAAAATATTTCGTCCAGTAAAGCAAAGTGAAAATGTAAGTTTTTGCGGGGAAGATGTAAAAAGAGGTGAAAAAATTCTTTCCCGTGGAACCCTCATTAGACCAGCAGAAGTAGGTATGCTTGCTGCTCTGGGCAAAGAAGAAGTTTATGTAGTGCAAAAACCTAAGGTAGCCATTATTTCTACAGGGAGCGAACTAACGGAACCGGGGAAGATTTTAAGAGAAGGGAAAATTTATGACAGTAACAGTTTTGCCCTTTTTTCCCAGGTGATAAGCTGTGGTGGTAAACCTGAGCGAATTGGAATTGCCCCGGATGATGAAAAAAAGCTTTTACTTAAAATTAAAAAAGGGCTTTCTTATGACATTCTCATTTTATCTGGTGGTGTGTCTATGGGTAAGTACGATTTAGTAAAAAAGGTCTCAAAAAAAGCAGGGATAAAAATGCTCTTCTGGAAAGTAGCTGTTAAACCAGGAAAACCTACTTTTTTTGGAGTGAAAAATAATACCCTTGTCTTTGGACTTCCAGGTTATCCGGTTTCCTCAATGCTGAATTTTGAGAATCTGGTAAAACCAGCCATTTTTTCTATTCTTGGTCGAGAAAGTTACAAGAGATTTAAGGTAAGGGCAACTTTAAAAGGAGAGATTAGAAATACCCTGGGTAGAAAAAATTTCATCAGGGTTAGATTAATTGAAGAGGAGGGAAAATATTTTGCTTATCCTGCTTCTTCTCAAAAATCAGGGGTTTTAAAATCAATGGTTTGGGCCAACGGAATTATCCCACTACCAGAAGATGTAAGGAAAGTTGAAAGTGGAAAAGAGGTTCTGGTGGAGATTCTATGAAAGTTGATTATCTAAGAATATCAGTAACAGATAGGTGTAATTTTAACTGTATTTATTGTCGTCCTTATGAGAGGGTAAAAATTTTAAATAGGGCCCAACTTTTAAGTTTTGAAGAGATAATAGAATTTATTCGCTTGACAGCAAGATGGGGAATAAAAAGGATAAGATTAACAGGGGGAGAACCACTGATAAGAAAAGATTCGCTTAAATTAGTTGATATGATTTCCCGAATAAAGGGAATAAAAGATATTGCTTTAACCACCAATGGAACAAGGTTGGAAAAGTTTGCCAGAGATTTAAAAAAAGCGAAACTGTCCCGAGTCAACGTAAGTCTGGATAGTTTAAATAGAAAAAAATTTACCCGAATTACAGGATACGATGAGCTACCAAAGGTTTTAAGAGGTATAAAAGCTGCTAAGAAAGTAGGACTGGAGCCCATAAAAATTAACGTAGTTGTTCTTAAAGGAATAAATGAGGAGGAAGTTAACAATTTCGTAGAATTTTCCCAAAAAAATTCCTTACCAGTTCGTTTCATAGAGTATATGCCCATAAATGAAGTAGGAGAAAAAAAGTGGTATATTTCCAATGAAGCTGTTAAGAAAAAAATTGAGAAAAGATGGGGAAAACTTGAGCCGGCTTTTCTCTTTGGTGCGGGACCTGCAAAATACTTTACTTTTAAAGAAAGTTCTGCTCCTATTGGTTTCATAAGTTTTATAACCCATCCTTTTTGTAAGGGATGTAACCGTTTGCGTCTTACTTCTGAAGGAAAACTCAGACCCTGTCTTATTTCAAATTTTGAAGTGGATATAAAAAATGCACTGAGAGGCGAGGATAAAAAAAATCAAACTAAAAAATTATTTGACTTAGCTCTTAAATATAAAATTATGAGAGAAAAAAACCCTGAGGTTAATTTCGATAAAACAGGTAAATTTATGTTCCAAATAGGAGGGTAAATTGAGCAAATTAAGAATGATTGAGGTAACAGATAAGTCTATTACAGAAAGGGAGGCTATAGCAAAAGGAGAGGTTATCCTCTCACCAAAGACGATGCAATTAATTAAGGAAGAGGCAATACCCAAAGGAGATGTGCTTAGTTGTGCCCAGGTAGCAGGAATTATGGCTGTTAAAGAAACTCCTTTCCTTATTCCGATGTGTCATCCTCTGCGTATTACCGGGGTAAAAATTGATTTTAAATTAAAAGAGGATGGAATTGAGATTGAGGTGAAAGTAAAAGCTAAGGATAGAACAGGGGTGGAGATGGAGGCTCTAGCAGGCCTGAGTATAACTGCTTTAACCATATACGATATGTGCAAGGGGGTAGATAAGAATATTCTTATTTCCAATATACGCCTGGTAAAAAAAAGCGGGGGAAAAAGTGGCGATTATGTAGGAGAAGAAAAATGAGAGGAAAAATAATTTCCATTAATATTAGTAAGGAAAAAGGAATTTCTAAAAGACCAGAAAAAGAGGTTTATCTTAAAAAAGGATACGGCATCATGGGAGATGCTCATGCTGGAAAATGGCATCGTCAGGTAAGTCTTTTAAGCTGGGAAAGCGTGAGAAGATTTTCCTCTGAAAAAAAAATCTCTAAAGAATTCAGACCCGGGGATTTTGCTGAAAACATCACCGTTGATATTGATTTATCTCCTCTGAAAATAGGAGATCGCCTTAAACTAAGTGAAGATGTAATAATAAGGGTGACACAGATTGGAAAGAAATGTCATACTGATTGCGCTATTTATAAGGAGATAGGTGCGTGTTTGATGCCCAAGCAAGGCATCTTTGCTGAAGTAATAAAAGAGGGAAAGGTTCGCCCGGGAGATAAAATAGAGGTGATAAATGATAAAGATAGGGATAATTACAGTAAGTGATAGATCATTTAAAAAAGAAAGAGAGGATCTAAGTGGTCCTCTTATTGAAAAGATGATTAAGAATTTAGGAAAAGTGGTAGATTATAGAATAGTTCCCGATGTGAGAGCTTTAATTTCCCAAGTTATTATAGAGATGGTTGATGAGGCAAAGATTGATTTAGTTTTAACTACCGGAGGAACAGGCCTGTCTCCTCGGGATGTTACCCCGGAGGCTACCAGGGATGTGATAGAGAAAGAGGTTCCTGGTTTTGGAGAGATAATGCGAATAGAGGGATTCAGGAGTACCCCTCACGCTATTTTGTCCCGAGGTATAGCTGGGGCGAGAAAGAAGAGTTTAATTGTTAACCTTCCGGGAAGTCCCAAAGCCGTGAAAGAAAGCCTGGAGCTTATATTCCCCGCCCTTCTCCATGCCCTTGAGATGATAGAGGGAAAAGATCACTAACCGAAACAAGTTTAACGTATGTTATCATAGACTCTGCCGGTGGATTTTGACTTCTTACCTTAAACTACTATAATGATAAT
>JAUWJJ010000163.1 GCA_030607765.1 Candidatus Aerophobota bacterium | reverse complement strand
TACCCAACAGGTAAGGAATCTGCGGCATTGCTTACTAAAGAAAATAAACCAGCTTCCAGATAAAGAGAAATTAATTACCTATCGAAACTCACAAAAAGATGTGGGTTCAAAACTAAAGGAGGAATCTCGGGGAAAATTAGAAGATTTAATTACGGCAAATTTTAAAAGAGTACAGGAGGCACAGAGAAGTTTGGAAGAATGTGGAAAGCTGATTTTTCCAGGTTGGGGGGAGGAACTTAAAAATCTTAGATTCCAAACTTACATCCTGGAAAAAAAAGTGAAGATGAAATTAAGAAAAAGGTGGGACCTCAGTCTTTACGCAATTACAGACCCTTTTTTAATTAAGGAAGAGGAACTTGAAAAAAAGGTAAAAGAGGTCATTGAAGCCGGAGCTACAACAATCCAGCTTCGAGAGAAAAAATCATCAAGTTTAGTTTTCTTAAAAAAAGCTCTTAAACTTAAGAAAATAATACCTCCTGAGGTGTTATTTATTGTAAATGATCGTGCTGACATAGCCCTTGGAGCAAGGGCAGATGGGGTTCACCTTGGTCAGGAAGATCTGCCCATTCCCCCTGCTCGAGAGATCTTAGGAGATGATGGAATAATTGGTATATCTACTCACTCAGTAAGAGAAGCTAAAGAAGCAGAAAAACAGGGGGCTGATTATATAGCTATAGGTCCTATATTTCCCACTTCTACCAAACCAACCACTGGACCTTCCCTGGGAGTTAAGGTAATCTCTAAGGTAAAAAAAGAGGTTAAAATCCCGGTGGTAGCTATAGGAGGAATAAGCAAAGGAAATGTAAGGGAAGTTTTAGCCTCCGGTGCCGATGGTGTTGCTTTAGTAAGTGCTATTTTTAAAGGGAGAAATGTTGGTTTAGCTACCAGAGAATTTCGCCAGATTATAGATGAGATGAAACTGTAATGTTATCCTTCTTAACTAAAAAGGCTGAGGAAACCTACAGGTTAGGGAAAAAGCTGGGCAAGATAATCTTTTCTCCATCCCTGATAGCTCTGGTGGGAGATTTGGGAAGCGGAAAGACTGTTTTTACTCAGGGGATAGGAGAAGGTCTGGGAGTAAAAGGCAGAGTAAAGAGTCCTTCCTTTGTTATTATTAATGAGTATCCCGGGAATGTCCCACTTTATCACTTTGACCTTTACAGAATCAATGAAGAGGAGGTGGAAATTTTAGGATACGAGGAGTACTTCTATGCCCCAAAAGGAGTGGTAGTGATAGAATGGGCTAATATTATACCTCATCTCCTTCCTCCTCAATATCTGGAGGTAAAAATTAAGATAGATGATTTTCTCCGAAGAAAGATTGTTTTTATTGGCCATGGCAGTGTATATAAGAAACTGCTTGAGAGAAAGATAGGAATGTTTTAATGCTAATTTTAGGGATAGATACTTCAAGGAAAGGTTTTATTTTTATAGGAAAGAAAGAGGATATTTTAATTTCTGGAAATTTTTCTGATCGCAGCACCTCTGGCCAGATTCTTCCTGCCTTAAATGATTTACTTAAAGCTGAAAAAATTAAGCTGGATGAGCTGGAAGGGATAGTGGTAGGTTTAGGACCGGGTTCTTTTACTGGTTTGAGAATTGGCTTAAGTTTAGTTAAATCTTTATCTTTTTCTCTAAAAATTCCTCTAATAGGAATACCTACTTTGGATTACTTAGCTTTCTCTATTCCTATTTCAGGGATAGTATGTCCTGTTAGAGAGGCTTATGGAGGATGCTATTATGCAAGTTTTTTTGAAAAGAGGGAAGAGGAAATGATAAAAAGAAGCGATTATCTTTTCCTTCCTCCAGAGGAAATTATAAAAATCTCAAAAAAATTTTCTCCTCAAAAAGTTACTTTTTTCTCTTCTTTAGAGGTTAGCAGAATATTTTTAAAATTTGGGGGGAATTTTTCTTTTTTTCAAGGGAAAATCCAGCCAAAAAGGGCTCTTCTTCAATTAGGTTTAAGAAAAATAAAGGAAGGGAAAATAGATAACGTAGACAAGCTAACTCCTCTATATGTTTCCCTCCCCAGAATTGGAAGAAAAAAGGGCTAAAATTGGAACTCAGAATAAAAATACGTCCTATGGAAAAAGAAGATTTAGTGAAGGTAGGAGAAATAGAAAGACTATCCTTTCCCTTTCCCTGGTCGGTAAATTTTTTTTCCTTGGAGCTAAAAAAGAAAGGGTTTGCTCATTATTGGGTTATAGAATTAAATGAGGCTGTAGTTGGATATACAGGCTACTGGGAAATAAAAAATGAAGCTCACATAGTTAATTTAGCTATTCAACCTCATTGCCGCAAGAAGGGTTTGGGAGAAAATCTGCTGGTGCACATCCTTGATGATGCTCAAAACAAGAGCTTAGACATAGCTACCTTAGAAGTGCGAAAGTCTAACGGGGCAGCGCAGAGGCTTTACGAAAAATTTGGATTTAAAAAAATAGCTATTCAACCTCATTATTATCAGGACACCAATGAAGATGCTTTTATTTATTTAAAAAAGTTAGATAAGGGTAGATGTAACTTTTAAGTTGTATGGATTTACAGGCTAAAGGTTGCATCTACCAATTTTCAGCTTTTATTCTTGAATCCCCTACCCTACGAGGTAAAACTTAGCTCGTCTATCTCTTTATTATAAGATTGCTTTGGTGTGATAGTTCTCGCTATTGCGGCAGCGGCAATAGCCTTGGTTAGATCACCGGGTATAAACGGAATAATACCCATCCAGAAAAGACTAAAAAGATTAACTTCTACCCCTTTAACCCAGCTTAAATAAAGGCTCAGTTGAGCTATACCTAATCCATAAATAATGATAAAATTAGCAAAGACCATTAATCCCAGCATATAGAAAAAACTCCGGGACTTAATGTAGGTATCAGTGAAATAACCAATTAGAAGAGCTGCTAAAATAAAACCAGTTAGGTACCCACCAGTTGGTCCAGCTAAAGCCTGTAGGCCAGATCCATATCCAGTGAACCAGGGCATTCCAAGAGCACCAATCCCTAAATATAAAGCCTGACTGATAGCTCCCCACTTCCTGCCCAACACCACTCCGGATAATAATACGACAAAAGTTTGAAGAGTTATGGGAACAGGACTCCAGGGAAGAGCAACTCTTACCTGGGCCATAGCTCCGGTTAGAGATGCCAAACCTACAGCAAAAAGGACCTTTTGCCATACTTTTGCCTGGTCTCGATACCTGAAAACCTCGTATTTAACCTTACTATAACGCTCAATCCCTATCATAATAGTTTAGCTTTTCTAAAATTTTCCTCTTTTCTCTCAACCAAGAAGTATTTGCCCAATTCATTGGGTGCTTTGTAGCTGCCCCATTTATGGGGCGGTTTTGATTCGCCGATAAATCGGCAAGCTACATAAAAAATGGAGATTGCGTAGTCTGTTCCGAGTAAAGCGAGGAAGTTCCGAGTTTATGGCTCGCTTCTTTCGCTCCTTGCAACGACTTTGTTTTTGACTATAAGTTATTTTGAGGTTGTTTGAACAATTATCTTTTGAGCTACCTCATCGGGCACTCTCTCGTAGTGAGAAAATTTTCTGCTAAAAATCCCCCGACCTTGAGTTAAAGACCTCAGAATAGTGGAATACTTCTTTAGCTCGGCTAAGGGAACATGCGCTCCTATTCTCTCTTTACCTCCCAAGGGTTGAACCTCCAATATCTTTCCTCGCCTGCTATTTAAATCTCCATTAATATCTCCCATAAATTCACTGGGAACATCTACCTCTAATTCCATAATGGGTTCCAGGAGAATAGGTTTAGCTTGCTCCACAGCTTTTTTTAACCCCATAGAGGCAGCTATCTGAAAAGCTATATCGGATGAATCAACGGAGTGGTAGGACCCATCAAAGAGGGTAATTTCTATATCTACCATAGGATAAGAGGCTAAAATACCTTTTT
>JAUWJJ010000061.1 GCA_030607765.1 Candidatus Aerophobota bacterium | reverse complement strand
CGCCTCTTGTCGCATCTAATTCACTTACTATCGGCATCCCTGGACCAGCAGTACCTGAAACATCGGCTCTTCCATCAATAACAGCTTGCACCGCTTCTGTTAGACCTGGAGTTTTAAGCATAATTACATCATCTGTCGTTAACCCCCAATTAGCTAAAAAAGCGAGACCTTGCTTTGTACAGCCAACACTACTAGTATAATCTGCGGCAAATCTCTTACCCTTTAAATCTAGACCAGTTAGTATACCTGATTCTGCTGCTGTTACTGGACAAATGACAACGGGGGTACCACCCGTTAAGGTACGAAAAGGTGAAACAATAAGGCTCCCAAGGGGTTCCTCATAATTTTCCTTAGTTAAATAAGACATCTGAGCTTCATAATTGTTGAGAGTACCAATTTCTACTTCTCCAAAAGCTAGTAATGGTGCAATCTCAGTAGCACCAGCTGTAGATCTTACCTTAAAATTATTATCAGTATATTTATTTAATATTCTAGCTTCACTGGCAGTCCCACTATAAGTATTGCTTCCTAATGGATCAGTGGCTATAGTATATATCTTTGCCATACTCATAGCCGGTAAAAATGTAAATACTAAAACCGTAATCAAAACACAAATTACTAATTTACTTCTTAACATTCTTAGAGACCTCCTAATAAAATTTAACTAATTTTAAAACCCTAAAACAATTTTGCTTTTCTCCCTCTACTATAATTACTCTTTTATTCCTTATATATCATCCCCCTCCTTTCCTTTTGTTCTTTGTGTTTACACCAGTACTACCATTTATTTAAGCTAGTATTTATTTAAAAACATTAACTAATCCCAAACTTTTAATTCGTTCTTCTATCACTTCTTTATTTGTAGTATATAATCCTTTATCCATAAAATGTATATCTTTACTATCCTTTGGACTATGCCAGGGACCAACAGCAGAAACTGCTCCCATTGCCATAGGAGTAGAACCGCATTTGTTTAACCTGCCTTTCACCACTATGCATACTTTAGTGCCTCCCTCACTTGCTTTAAGAGCAGCCATAGCTCCTGCCCCACCGCCTCCAATAACTAATACTTCAGACTCTATCACTCTCATTAATCCTTCTCCTTTTCCCATACAATTTTACATAAATTATACCAATTTTGAAGTTTACTTCGCTTTCCCTCCCAATACCTTTTATCCCTTACCCAGATATGCTTTTTTTACTCGTTCATCTCGTAAAAGTTCTTTTGCCTTACCTTCCAAGACAACTTTAGCTGTTTCCAATATATAAGCTCTATTTGATATATTCAAAGCTAAAAAAGCATTCTGTTCCACCAAAAGAACAGTGGTTCCTTCTCGATGAATTTTCTTAATGATATCAGCTACTTCTTTAACCAGAATAGGAGCTAATCCCAGGGATGGTTCATCGAGTAATAGTAATAAGTAGTTTTGGTCTACTCATTAATGCCCGCCCTATAGCCAACATCTGCTGTTCCCCCCCACTTAAACTTCCGGCTAACTGATTTTTTCTCTCTTCAAGAACAGGAAAATAAGCATAAACCTGCTCAAAATCCTTTTTTATATTTTTTTTATCCTTACGGACATAAGCCCCCATCTCTAAATTTTCAAATAGGGTCATCTCCGGCCAAATTCCTCTTCCCTCCGGGCATTGAGATATGCCCAATTTAACGATCTCAGTAGCAGTCAGACTGTGCTTTTTTCAAGGTGTTGCGGAAAACACCGCAAATCAGCGAATAGTGAATAAAGTAAGAAAAGGTTAAACCCAAGGTTTTTCTATTCACTAAAAAAAGGACAACCTTAACGCATAGGATTCAAATTGCCGAATCTAATTTATCATTTTCTTCAAGAAATTTAAGAAACCTTTTAACCACTATATTTGAATTTCTTACTAATTGATTAATCTCTGAAGGCTTTGCTTCCTGGATATGCAAGCCTGCTATTACTACAGTAACTTCTTTACTTTCTTTGGCAATTTTCTCACTCGCTCGTCTAGCTATTTCATCATCTTTATGTCCCGTAAGAGTAAAAACAGAGGAGGTAGCGCTGTAATGTTGAGGGTTTGATAAGCTGGGTCGTGGAATAGCGACCGCAATAGCACCTATATGGGGTTTTTCTCCTCCAGTAATTAATACTACAAACCCCTTCCCTGCTTTCAGAGCTGATAACTTTACTCTTCCTCTCTTTACTTCTATACAAACTTCTATTTTTATCTCCATTACCTATCTTTAATACCTCCCCATCTCAAGTATAGATTATGATCAATCTTTAAGCTGTCTAAAACTTTACCTACTATGTGATTGACAATATCATCTAATGTTTGGGGATTATGATAGAATGCTGGCATCGCAGGTATAATGAAAGCTCCCATTTTTGCCAATCTTATCATATTCTCTAAATGAATTAGGTTTAAGGGAGTTTCCCTCGGGACTATAATGAGAGTTCTTTTCTCTTTTAAAGTAACATCGGCAACCCGAAGCAGAAGGTTGTCTGTATATCCATGAGCTATTCCTGCTAATGTCTTCATACTACAGGGAATAACAACCAAACCATCATTTATTACAGAGCCACTAGCGATAGAAGCGGTTAAATCTCTAATTTTATAATAATTTGTGGCTAGTTCTATCACTTCTCTTTTCTTAAGTTTGGTTTCCTGTTCTAAAATATTCTCTGCTAAGGGAGTAATAATGAGGTGAGTCTCTATTTCCCTTTTTTGAAGTTCTTCCAAAAGCCTCACTCCATAAATAATTCCACTCGCACCACTTATTCCAATAATTAGCTTTATTTTTCTCATTCTACTTTCTTCTCTACTTTCCTTTTTAGCTTCTCTATTTCCTTATTTTCTGGATTTTTTTAAACTTAGGGATTCTCTTACGAATCTCAAAATCTTCCCTTATCTTAAAGTAGATAAGGCTCTTTCCTTCCAAAGGTATACAGGGTCTACTCCAACCTCTCTTGCTATGGGCTGGATTTTATCTTCTGATACCCTGTATCGCCTCAATCCTTATCTCAACAGGGTATCTCTTAAAACTCAAGCTTTGCACCCTCCATCCCTTTTCTGAACTCATTTTATTAATAATTACTAAACGAGAGAAAAGATATTAAAAAAGGGAACACCAAAATACTACGAGAAAGAACCCTTTTATCTCAGAAAAGATTGAACCATGTCTTAGTAGACATTATTCAAATTACCGGAATCCGAATTAACTATAACTTGCATTTCCTTTTCTTCTGTTCTACCCCAAGTAATCTTCCAGTTTCATTTTGTTCATGACTTTCTCAGGAATCTTTAAGCGAGAAGGAAAAGGTCTTAACAAAGTCCTGGTAGCATCTATGCCTACTTTTGTTACTATGCCCTGTTCTTTAGCGGAAGGGTCCAAGTCTGACCCTCTACACCCAGGAATTATAAAAACATCTTCATCAGCTTGAACTCTGGTAGAAATAGCCCATAATACTTCTGTCTCATTATATACATCAACATCGTCATCGACAACTACGACGTGTTTTAAGTAGGGGTCTGTTCCTAAAGCTGTAAAAATCGTATTTTTAGCTTGCCCTTCTGCTTTTTTAGATATTGAAATATAACAATGAAATCTACAACACCCTGAAATAGGCATATGAACAGCCTTAATAGAAGGCATTACTCCTTTAATTGCTTTGTAGAGATAAGCTTCTCGAGGAACAGCTCCTAAAAGGCGATGTTCAATATGTCCTGCAAAAATATCCTGATAAATTGGATTCTTACGATGGGTAATTGCTTTTATTTTAATCACATGTCGTTTTAATAAACCAATTGAATGCCCAGTAAATTCACCAAACGGTCCTTCTGGTTCCCGAATGTTAGGTAAAATCTCGCCCTCAAGAACTATTTCTGCCATAGTTGGCACTGCCAAATCCACTGTTTCACAATTCACAATTTCTAAAGGCTCTCCCATTATTCCACCGATAACCCCATACTCATCAGTTTTAAATGGAGCAATAGATAACGAGCCTATCGCCCAGGCTGGATGCGCCCCTATGAATATAGCTATTTCTAAGGGCCTCCCTTTTTCTTCGGCTTTCCTCTGACATTCCCATAGATGGCGACTAGGAGTGAGATGTGTCCTTAACTCATTTTTACTTATAAGCATGAGCCTTCCTAAACTAGCATTTCTAATTCCAGTTTCAGGATCCTTAGCCACTATTATGCTTGCAGTAATATAAGGTGCTCCATCACCTTCATGATGAGTTATTATAGGTAAGCTTGTCAAATCAACTTCGTTTCCTTTTCTAACCACTTCCTTTACCGGAGCGCTATTCACTAATTTAGGAGAAATAAGATTCTCTTCTCCAATTCTATATTTCTCAACTAATTTCTCTTCTGTTACATTTAAAGCAAGAGCCAACCTTTTCCTAGAGGAGTTTACACTAACAACAACAGGCATATCCGACCCTTTCATATTATCAAAAATGACTACTGGAAATCTATTTTGTTGCTCTAATTTTGTCAATATAGCAGTAGTCTCATACATAGGAAGAACTTCTTTTTTTACATGAATAATTTCTTCAGGAGCTTCCTTCTCCAATATATCCAAAAAATTCCTTAAACTCTTCATTTTTTTCTCCTTCCTTATCTTTTTTTTTAAGTGTTTCGCTCCCTCCACTAAATTGAAAGAGCGCAATCGATATTTATCATTAAAAAATAATGAGCACCTTCCTTAGGAAGAGAGGGATTTCTCTCCTCCCAAGGATTAAATGTACCTTATTTCTTCTGTATACTAATTGCTCCTTCCGGACATACACTAGTATTTATTTAAAAACATTAACTAATCCCAAACTTTTAATTCGTTCTTCTATCACTTCTTTGTCTATAGTATATAATCCTTTATTTTTCATACGTTCAAAAAAGACCTCACCTGCAAAAGTCGTGCGTTTACTTAATCCTTCCTCGGTTTTTACCTGCTCCCCTGAATAAGCGATCATGTCTCCAATCGCTGTCTCACGAGGAAGTACCAAAGCTTCTTCCCCTCTGACATATTTTACGGCATTATAGCCTGCAAGGACACCTGTTACTATAGCCTCTGTATGGCCAACTAATAATCCACATTTTTCACCAGCACAAAACACGTTATCTATCCCAATTACTTTTAAATTATCTTCTCTAACACAAATACCTATATATCTAACCGAATTCCCACGACTACCCACACGAGGGTCCTCATATTGAGCATTCTCAAAACCTGTAACTTGCCTTAATTCATGAAGAGGAAGAAACGGAGTTATAAGTTTTACATAACCATTATCAATAAATACCATATTTTCAGCAAATTCCTTTGTAGCATATTGTTGACATGCTTTAATTTCCAATCTTGCCTTATCTTCTTCAAGCAACTTTTTATCAACAACAGGAATCAATAGTGAACCTTTTTCCTCAAGCTTCTTGACTATATCAGCAGAAACAGTTTCTTTGGGAATCTCTAGTGCACCACTAAGCGCTCCTATTTTACCCGTAGCGTTACGTCCTATTAGCTCTTTCGCTCCTGCTTTAGCCGTTATACTAACTCTTGGACCAAAACTCGGACATCTCAAAACACACATACAACAACCATTTCCATACTTTGTGCAATTTGCTGGAACTGCTGACGTCCCTGTAGTATCCACAAAAACATCCCCTTGAATTTCCTCACCACTTTTTAAAACTACAGATTTTATTTTTCCCCCTTCTTTTACAACATCTGTAACTCGACTTTCCATTAGTATATCTACCCCAAAATTCTCAACAATTCTATAAACAATAGGTTCCATAATAGCTGCTCTATAAACCGAGCCATGCTTATGGTGAGGTATTTCAATATTAGTATGCACAGCATTTTGATCCATCGCTTCAATTAACTCACCGGCACCCATCGCTTTTATTTCCTCAGCAGCAGTCCATCTACCATTATTCCTAAAAAGTCCTCCTGCCAAACCCGTACCAAGCAACATATCAGCTCGTTCTAACAAAATTACCTTTACATCTTTTCCGGACTTAGCAGATTGAATTGCAGCAGCGCAACCAGCCCAACCTCCTCCAGTAATTACTACCTTAAACATATCTAATTATCTCCCTTTATTTTAATTTATAATTTCCATTATTTATTTTTTATACTTATTTTCTATTAATTGTTTATTTTATTTACGTTAATCCCGCTAATTTCCTATCTTTTAATATCTCTCTCAATATCTTTTTTTAAAATTTACAATATCCCTGCATACTTACAAGTAATTTCAATGAGTTTTACTAAAGCTTTTATAGCCCAACGGGCTCTTTCTTCAATTAAGTTTCCGTCTTCATCGGTAGTACCTAGACCGGACGATATCATTATATTACTATCATAAGCAATGGTAGGAATTACCCCCATCTGACCCATTCCAGTCTGAAAAACATTAGTTCCAGAATACATATCTTCAATGGAGAAGATAGGAATTCTCAATCCTCCTTCTTCCCAACTTTTTTCATAATTTATTTCTACGGCAGTGGAATTATAAGATTTAGAAATCACAAATTCTTCTTTTATCTTGGGGTTAATCTGTGCAAATTCTTCTTTTATTATTTGATATAAATCGTCAACAGATTTTTTATATCTTTCCGGGTAATCTCTTAAAACTTTAAGAGCAGCAATTACTCCTACTAAAGCCTCTTTGCCTGGGTCGATAGTGACATAGGCAGCTTTTCCGTGAGAAGCACCTGTTCCCCATCTATCTCAGTGCACACCTAAAGCCCTGCGAAGAGGTACCATTACTTCTTCTTTCCCGATAATTAAACCAGCAGTTGGTGCACCAGAAGCTTTATCCATACTAT
>JAUWJJ010000151.1 GCA_030607765.1 Candidatus Aerophobota bacterium | reverse complement strand
TCGCTCGCAGATCTTCCCAATATGAGGGTCCTGAGTTGATTCCTTCGCCCTTTTCCACTGAAGAATTGATAGTTTTATTTGCTTATTCTTCTCATAAGCAAAAGCTAACATTCTTTCCAGAATAGGAGGATGCCCCTCTAATTGAATTGCTTTTTTTAATCCCTCAATAGCCTTTTTGTACTCATAAGTTCTAAATAACCTAATCATAAAATCCCTGTATAGCCACAGCTCAAAAGCATAAGGATTGTTAGATATTCCTTCACTGAGAAAATCAATAGCCTCATCTAAATATCCCAATTCTACCATAACTAAAGTTCCGAAAGAATAACCGGGAATAAAATGAGGGGAGAGTTTACCCATAGCTTTAAGAACGGGATAAACCTTAAGAAATTTCTCCTCTTTTTCCCCACCCCACTCTCCAAAATATTGAATTGATTGCAAAAAGAGAAAATCAGATAAAACTTCTTTAAAACCTAAACCAATGGCTATTCCTCCAGCTGTTGCCTTCTCAGGATACCTTTCAGCTAAATAACCCACAACTTCTCCAAAAGACTCCTCTGTCACTTCCCATTTCTCCATTTTAACTTCCAGAGCTATTTTTAGGGAAAAAAGACTCACTAATAATAAAGAGAGAAACAATCCTATCTTCCATTTTCTTATTCCATCCATCAACTTACAACCTCATTTAAAGTTTTCTGGAAATCAGGAAAAGAGGTATCAATACACTGGGTATCAACAATAGTAGTTTCTTCTTTACAGCACAAACCAGCTATCGTTAAAGCCATAGCTATTCGATGGTCTGCCCAGCTTTTTACCAGCGCTCCCTTTAATTTTTTCCCTCCCCGAATAAGCATCCCATCCTCTCTTTCCTCTATATCTGCCCCCATTTTTCTTAACTCAGAGACTGTTGCCTTTATTCTATCTGTCTCCTTAACCCTCAACTCTGCAGCATCTTTAATTAAGGTTTTGCCCTGTGCAAAACAGCTAACCACTGTTATTATCGGAATCTCATCAATCAGACGGGGAATCATTTCTCCTTGAACTACAACTCCCCTTAGGTTATTTCCTCCCCTTATCTCTACATCCCCCACTTCCTCCCCACATACTTTTTCTAAATTGCTAATTTTAATTTCTGCTCCCATTGAAATAAGAACATCGAGAAATCCTCTTCGAGTCGGATTTAACCCAACATTAGATAGTTTAATTCTTGATCCCGGTAAAGATACTGCTGCCCCCATAAAAAAAGCACCAGCAGAGATATCTCCGGGGATATAAAAAGATTTCCCTTTAAAACTTCTTTTGTTCTTACCCTCAATTTGTACTTCCAAACCCCTCACCTCAACAGGAATCCCTAAATATTGCATCATTCTTTCGGTATGATCCCGAGATTTATAAGACTCTCTAACAGAAGTTTTCCCTTTAGCATACAGGGCAGCTAAAAGCAAACAGGACTTTACCTGAGCAGAAGCAAGAGGAGATAAATAATTAATACCCTTAAGTTCTCCCCCTACAATGGTTAAGGGAGGAAATTTTCCTTTTTCTCTTCCCTCTATTTTCGCTCCCATTTCTCGCAAAGGTTTAACAATTCTTCTCATTGGCCTTCTTCTTAAATACTCATCACCTGAGAGAACAGAGTAAAAGCTCTGGCCAGCTAACAATCCAGCTAAAAGCCTCATAGTTGTCCCTGAATTCTCGCAGTTAAGTACATCTTCAGGCTCACTTAATCCTTCCAATCCTACTCCTTCAATAATTATCTGTTTTCCTTCCTCTCTTATAGGAACCCCCATCTCCCCCATACACTTCAAAGTAGCCAGACAATCTCTTCCTCTCTGCACTCCCTTAAGATGGGATTTGCCCTCAGCAATAGAGGAAAAAATTATAGCCCTATGAGTAATAGACTTATCTCCGGGTAGAATAATTTCTCCTCTTAAATACTTAGCCGGCGTTATCGAAATTCTGTGATTTTTCAAATTTTTTCCCCATACTCCGAGCTATTTTCTCCACCTCTTTTACCAGATTTTCAAAATGAGAAGGAAGGATGGATTGAGAACCATCAGATAAAGCCTCTTCTGGCTTGGAATGAACCTCAACTAAAAGGCCATCTGCTCCAGTAGCCACAGCCGCCCTGGAAAGAGAAGTAATAAGGTCCCTTCGTCCTGTGCCGTGACTTGGGTCCACTACTACAGGAAGATGAGACAAAATTTTTATTAACGCCACCGAAGATAAATCTAAGGTAAAACGGGTAGAATCCTCAAAGGTTCTTATTCCTCTCTCACAGAGAATAACTTGATAGTTACCCCGGGAGAGGATATACTCTGCTGACATTAAAAACTCCTTTAAAGTGGAAGCCATTCCCCGCTTAAGTAAAACTGGTTTTCCTCCTTTTCCCACTTCTTTCAAAAGGTCAAAATTTTGCATATTTCTTGCTCCAATCTGGATAATATCAGCATATCGGGAAACTAGTTCTACTTGTCGAACATCCATAGCCTCAGTAACCACAGGCAAACCCGTAATTTCTCTAACTTCAGCCAAATACTTTAAACCCTCCTCCCCTAATCCTTGAAATGAATAAGGAGAAGTGCGAGGCTTAAAGGCTCCTCCTCTTAGTATCACTGCCCCTGCTTTTTTTACAGCTTGAGCCACTTCTAACAGAAGGTCTTTACCTTCTACAGCACAGGGACCAGCCATAATTACCACTTTCCCCCCTCCAACTTCCACATTCCTTACCTTAACGCAGGTATCTTCTCTCTTAAATTCCCGACTCACCAGCTTGTAAGGTTTGGAAATAGGGATAATAGATTCTACAATAAATATAGCCTCAAATAAATGTCTGGTGCGAATGGCATTTTCTCCAATTACCCCTATTATTGTTCTTTTCTCTCCACGAGAGATATGAGGAGTGAAACCAAGCTCCTTAATTTTGTCAACTACATGCTGAATCCCTTTTTCTGTGGTTCCAGGTTTTAAAGTAATAATCATTTTTTTCTCCTTCAACCTATTCTAGGATAAGAGCCTAATACTTTTAAGAAAAAACACTTTTCTTCCAGCTCGGACAAGGCTTTTTTCACCATCTCATCATCCTTGTGTCCCACAAAATCAACAAAGAAAACATACTCCCAGGCTTTACGTTTAGTGGGTCGAGATTCAATTTTAGTTAAATTAACCCCGTATTTACTGAAAGGGGAAAGCATACCGTAAAGAGCCCCTACTCTATCCTTGATAGAAAAAAGGATGGAGGTTTTATCCTGATCACTTTTCTCAGCATATTTTCTACCAATAACTAAAAACCTGGTATAGTTCTGGGGTCTATCTTCTATATGAGTACTAATTATACCCAACCCATACAGAGAGGCTGCTACTTCTGAGGCAATAGCTGCGGCTCCATCCTCCTCAGCGACTAACTGAGCAGCTTTAGCTGTGCTTTCTACCTCACAAAGCTTAACTGCGGGAAGATTCTCCTCCAGCCACATCCTGCACTGAGCTAAAGCTTGAGGATGAGAGTAAACCTTTTTTACATCTTTCAACTTTCCCCTGCCCAACAGATGATGAAATATCTCCAAAATTATCTCAGCACATATCTTTAAATCCGAGTCCAAAAACATATCTAAGGTATGAGAGACAGCTCCTTCGGTAGAATTTTCCACAGGAACAACTCCGTAATCAGCTTTTCTTTTCTCCACTTGGGCAAATATTTGCCCAATGCTCCTTACAGGAATAAGATCAACCTGTTTACCAAAATTTTTAAGAGCTGCTAAATGGGTAAAGGTAGCCGGAGGTCCAAAATAAGCTACCTTTAATTTTCTTTCCAGATATAAAGATGCCCTCAGGATAATCTGAATAATCTCTTTTACCACATCATTGGGAAGAGGTCCCCTGTTTTGCTTTTCTAACCTATCTATTATTAACTTTTCCCTTCCAGGAGAGTAGTAGTCCTCCCCCTCTTTCCTTTTGAGTCTGGCTATTTCCAGAACTTTTTTAACTCTCTCATTTAACAAATCCAATAGCCTGGAATCCAGCTCATCAATTTGGACTCTAATTTCCTTTAGTTTCATTTTTTCCTCTCTTGTAATTATTCGATAGTGTCAAAACTTAACCACAGAGGACACAGAGAAATCATTAAATATCAATATAATATGGAATCAGGTCTTTTCAAATTTGTAATAGGTTAGTTTTTCTAAAATTCTTGTTTTCTCTGGCAATTGTAGCTGCCCAATTCATTGGGCGAATTTAATGCGCCGATAAATCGGAAAGCTACAAGGACATCAAAACAGCCGAT
>JAUWJJ010000202.1 GCA_030607765.1 Candidatus Aerophobota bacterium | reverse complement strand
ATTTCTCTGGTTAGCAGGTTAGCTAAGGGTAAAATTGGGGAAGCCTTCCACTTAATAAATGATGAGGATATCTTAAGGGAAAGAGAGGGAGTTTTAAATAAGTTAGCTAAGGGGGCTGTGGATAAAGAGGTGTTTGAGATAGCTAAAAGATGGAGCAGGTTAGAAAAAGATAAGCTAAATAGATTTTTGGATATGATTTTGTTTTGGTTTCGGGATGTTTTAATTTCCAAACTGGGAACAAAAGAGTTTATTATCAATGAGGATAGAGAAAAAGAGTTAAAAAAGATAAAGAATAGATACTCTTTTTTACAGATTTATCGGTGCATAGAAACTGTAGAGCAAACACAGAGATATTTAAAGGCTAATGTTTCCCCCCTTTTAGCTCTGGAAGGTATGTGGCTGAAATTGGTTTATTGAGTTAAAGCTAAGAAATAACTTCTAACTCGTATTCCAGATTGCCCAGTCCTGAATCTTGACAGAGCTTCCAATACCTGGAAGTATCTATATCTGGATAAATAACAGCTACCTTATCATCTCCTTCTCCCTTTCCCTTTTTATCTATTTCTGATCCGGGATAGGCACAAGATTTTTTAATTAAGTCAAAACTTGCCTTATCACAGGCTATGGCATCCCTGGAGGCAAGAATCCCTATATCGGGAACAACTGGAAGCTTACTTGTCTCTACGCAATCACAGTGAGAAGTAATATCAAATCCTACATTGATAAAGAAAATTTTACGGGGAGAAAAGGTAGAAACCACTCCTCGAAAACCGTCCATCAATCCTCTTTGTAGATCAAAATTAAAAGTGGAGGACCAGGGAACAGTAATAGCCCTTGATGGACAGTAAGCTATGCATTCTCCACATCCAATACACTTATTAGGACTATAGATAATTTTTTTATTGCTCTGATAAAAAGCCTCAGCAGGACACACTCTAACACACTGCATACAGAGAGTGCATTTTTCCTCATTGTAAATGGGTTTAACTTCTGAGCTGTGCATAGCTAATTTAGTTTCTTTAGTGGTACAGCCCATAGCTACATTTTTAACAGAGGCACCAAGACCAGCATCTGGATGAAAGGTTATATGGGCAAGACTAATTAGAAAATCAGCCTCTACAACGGCTTGAGCTATTTTTACTTTTTTAAATTTACTGTAGGATTTAAGTTCTACCCATTGTCCATTTGTCCCTCGCATACCATCAGCAATGATAATGGGGCAGTTCATACTCTCAGAAGTAAAACCATTTTTAGCTGCTGTATCAAGATAATCAAAGAGAGTCTGGCGGGCGTGCCGATAAAGAGTAGTTGTATCGGTAAGAAAAGGTCTTCCTCCAGCTTCTTTTACCAGATCTACTATCTTGCGAGCAATTGTAGGATGAATATATCTAATGTTGCCCAACTCGCCAAAGTGCATCTTTATTGCCACTATCTCCTTATCACCTATATCTTTTTTTATCCCGTTTTGATTAAATAAAGTTTTTAATTTTTGCCAGGCAGCTTGAGGATGAATCCAGAGAACTTTACTTTTTTCCATCTTTCCACCTCAAAAATTTTTATTTAACATAGCAAAAAAAGCTTTCCTGTCAAAATCATATTCCAGTTTCAGAAAAGAAAAGAAAAGAGAACGGTTTTATCTTCCTATGAAAAAACTCTTTCTCTTAACTTACTCGCTGCTTCTTCTGGAGGAACCGGGTTTATGTAAAATCCTGTTCCCCACTCAAACCCGGCTAATTTAGTTAAACGAGGTATAATCTCCAGATGGCAGTGATAATATTTTGAGAATTCCCCCTTAAGAGGAGGAAGATGAAAAAAGTAATTGTAGGAAGGATTAGAAAGAGCTTCATTCATAGCCCTGATGGTATCTTTTAAAATTTGAGTTAAACAGGTAAGCTCATCCTGGCTAATTTCCTGAAAGACAAAGCCCTGTTTTTTGGATAAGATGCAAATTTCATAGGGGAAGCGAGAAGCATAAGGGGTAAAGGCCAAAAACATCTTATTTTCCAGAACTATCCTTTTTTGCAGGGTGAGCTCCTGAGCTATAATATCGCAAAAAATGCATCTTTTATTAAAGTTATAGTATTTTTTAGCTCCCTTTAGTTCCTCCTGTACCTTCCTCGGAATTATAGGAGTGGCAATTATCTGAGAATGAGAATGTCTTAAAGAGGCACCTGCCTCCTTCCCTTGATTTTTAAAGATGAGCACATATCCAATGTAAGGAATTTTCATTAGTCTCACTACTCTATTTTGATAAACCCTGATTACCTGACTTATATGTTTATCCCCCAAGCTAAAGAGGTTCTCTTTATGCTTGGGAGTCTCGATAATCATCTCATGAGCACCCATTCCCCTCATCATTTTATAAATTCCCCTTTTTTCCACATCGGGTTTCCCTCTTATCTGTAAAACTGGGTATTTGTTGGGCACAACTCTAACCCACCACCCAGGGGTGTTGGGTTTTGTCCCTCTTTTTCT
Organism: Candidatus Aerophobota bacterium; assembly: GCA_030607765.1. Next base: position 627 of record JAUWJJ010000202.1, on the reverse strand, counting down.
CAAGCTAAAAACCTCTGGGGGAGTCTCACTCTCATGCCCTTCACATAAGAAACATTCCCCAGTTTGTTTCTCCTTTGTTTGCGAAACAAAATCAAATATTCTTCCTTTTCGCTCAGGTGAGATAATAACCCATCCCCCTGTAATGGGGTCTTCCCTTAACTCAGACATAAATTTTACCTCTCATTGTAAAAATAATGGGCAATTCTTAGGTTGCCTGACACGCTAATCCTGACAGGACTCACTTTAGCCTCCCCTTCCCAAAAAGAGAGCTAATTCATTGATCAGTTTATACTATAGGTAACAGGTAAGTTTTCCTAAAAAATATGAGAGCACACATCCGTCATTGCGAACTGTAGCTTGCCGATTTATCGGCGAATTAAAAGCGCCCAATGAATTGGGCAACTACAATTTCCAGAGAAAACAAGAATTTTAGTAAATCTAAACTATTACTATCATAGCACATTTTAAAAAAACTGCCAGGTAAGCATACTTTAAGATTAGAACACTTTTTGAGCAGTTTTTAGATTAATTCTCTTTAAGGTAGGTCAAATTCAGTCGCCTAAAAGAGTAGTGAAAAAGTAGTTTTTTGTAGAGGTTTCATTTATGAAACCCGCTTTGTTAACGGGT
>JAUWJJ010000043.1 GCA_030607765.1 Candidatus Aerophobota bacterium | reverse complement strand
CTACAATTGCCAGAGAAAACAAGAATTTTAGAAAAGCTAAACTATTGCGAAAATAAAAGAAGGATTTTCAAAGAAAAATAGTTGAATGACTGTCATTTTTCTTGAAAAATTCCCTCGGGGAATAGGTCTATTTTTTGGATTGAGGAGGTATGATAAAATGGGCAAAAGATGGATTAAGCTGGTAAGTTTAATACTTGGATGTCTGGTGGGTATTTTTGTTATTGGTCTGGGGACACTGTATTCTGAGGAGATTAAAACTGTGACCATCAAAGCATGGGCACCTAATGGTGGTAGTCCACTTCGACTTGTTTTTTTAAAACAGCGAGGAGTTTAAGTTCTAAAGTAAAGTTACCAAACTGCTTAAAGGGAAATGTCGAATAAGGGTTTAGATGAATCTGCAGTTTTGTTTGGGATGTAGCAGATGAATTATTAATAAAATAGTATAAGAAAAAAGGAGAAAGCTATGCTTATCGGACTAAATGGCGCCACCACTATGAAAAATGCGGATTTGCTTGCCGATATTGAAATTAGCCGAGAATTGAGATACGATTTTATCGAGATCTGGAAGGCTAAACTATATGATTATTTAAAATTGAAAAATATAGGTGAACTTAAAAGTTCATTGATTAAAAATAACATAAAATCTTACGCGATTAATTCCATAGAAAATATAACATTTAGAAATAAGGAGGACTTAAACTATATAAAAGAAGAACTTATATACCTGTGTGAAGTGGCCAATAAAATAAAGTGTAATTATATCGTAGTTGTACCAGGCCCAAAGCCCTCAGGCGTATCCAAAAAGGAGGTTAAACAAGAATCAATAGGAACTCTTAAGGAACTATCCAAAATTGCCCAGAAATACAATGTAGGATTGGCTTTTGAATTTATTGGGACGGGGAGTTGTTCGGTGAGGACCTTAGATGATGCATGGCAAATAATAAAGGGGGCTGATCTAAAAAATATAGGCCTGGTTATCGATGCCTTTCACTTTTATACCGGGGGTTCTTCCATTCAATCAATAGAAAATATACCTCCCGATAAAATCTTTATTTTTCACATTAATGACTGTGAAAATCTACCCATAGAGGAACTTAAGGATGAACATCGTCTCTTGCCAGGGCAAGGAGTAATACCTTTAAGGGATATAGCCAGGGCCTTGAAGTCCATTGGATACAATCGTGCAGTTTCTATTGAGCTTTTCAGGCCTGAATACTGGAAATGGGAAGCAAGAAAGATAGCTTACCAAAGTAAAAAAAAGACAGAAGATGTGCTCAAAGATATATTTTTTTAACAATAGGAGATGTAAAGATGGAACTTAAAGTTGGGATAGTAGGAGCAGGGCATATGGGGAAAGTTCATGCTCAAATATTAACTCAGGATGAGCGAGTTACCCTAAAAGGGATAGTGGATGTTAAAGAAGAACCCAGGGAGAGTTTAGCGGCAGAGTTCAAAATTAAAGCCTTTGCTTCCTTAAAAGACCTCATTAGCCAAGGCGTAGATGCTATCTATATTACCACTCCCAATACTACCCATAAAGATCTTACCTTACAAATTTTAAAGGAAAATATTCATATATTTTGCGAAAAACCTATGACTACCAGCCTTCAGGATGCCAAAAGGATTTTAAAATTGCTCGAATCTAAAAACATTGTATATCAGATAGGACATAATCGCCGATTTGCTCCGGTATATAAGTTTGCCAGGAGTCTTATTCAGAATGGAAAATTTACCCCTTACTCAGCTCATGTTAAGATGAATCGAGGGGAGTTGAAAAATCCACCCTGGGTTTCCAATCCCAATATTACTGGTGGATTTTTGTATGAATCAACCATTCATTTGTTAGATATGATAAGATGGCTTTTAGGGGATGTGAAGATGGTGGAATGCATTGGCCAGAAAAGTGTGTATGAGGAAATAGACGATTTTGCCCTGCTTTTAACTTTTACCTCTGGTAGGATAGCTACATTTCTTTCCTCAGCTCACGCAAGTTGGATTTTTCCCTTTGAGCGAATAGAACTTTTTGGTGAGCATTCAGCTATAGTTACCGAGGAGATGGAAAGAGTGACTTTCTCTCCGGGGTTAAAAGGAGAAATAATAACCAGGGATTATTCTCAATATCCTGAATTAGTTAAGTGGGGATATGTTGAAGAAGACCGTCTGTTCGTTGATGCTATCTTAGGGGGGAAAAAACCTGTTGTTTCAGCCCGGGATGGATATAAATCTGTTGAACTTGTTGAAGCTTGCTATGAGAGCGCAGAGAAAAAACAAAGGCTAAATTTGTCTTTCCAGGGGGATAGCTAAAATGATTAAGGGATGTGCCTTTGATGTGGGAAATACTTTAATTAACGATACGAAGTTAGTTAGAGATACATTAGAGGATATGGCTAAATGGCTTGAGAGAAAGGGGATTATTAAGCAAAAGCGCTCCTTTATCACTACTTACAATAAAGTCAATAAGTTTACCTTTCGACCTTTCATAAGTCATACTTTCGGCGAAGAGGAATTCTTCCAAAAAACTTTTGAGGAATTAGGAATAAAGAGTATCTCCCCCAAGCAGGTCTTAGAGAAGTATCGGCGGTTTTTAATGACTAAAACGAGCCCGGATGATGATGTCCTTGAAACCTTTAAATTTTTACGAGGGAAGGGAATCAAGATTGCTCTGTTAACCAATGAAAGAGTGAATAGGGTTGAGGCATTCATTCGAAAAACAGCTCTTGCAAATTTATTAGATGCTGTGTTAATTTCAGAACAGCTAAGAATGGAAAAGCCTGATCCAGCTATTTTTGCCGAAGCCTCTAAAAGGTTAGAAGTAAAATGCGCACAGATGCTTATGTTTGGTGATAATAAGATAACGGATGGAGCAGCAAGAGGATTGGGAATGAAATTTGTTTTAGTAACCTCTTACAGAAATACTGAATGGCAATGGGAAAATGGTTTACCAATTCATCCGGATTATATTATAAGGAAAGTCAATAAAGAAGAGATAGAAAGGTGTCTTGAAGTTTTGGGAACTGATTCTTGAAGATTATTATCTTTAAGAGGAATATAAGGTTTCGTTAAAGCCAAAAGGAGAGCAACAATAAACTTTAAATTACCTTCGAAATCAATTTTTTCGAAGAAAATGCCCAGATACCCCAATGTGTGGTTTTATGTTGATAGCAGTATAGTGAATAAATATCGTGAAGCCCTTTGTTTGATAACATATAGCCTGGAGAAGTACTGCCATATAGTAGATGATTTTAGACTATATCATCGTTTACCTCGTCTATTTTGTGGTTTCTTTAGCGAAGGGTGCGATATGGAAGCCAGGCATAAAGAATTGCAGCCCTATACGAATTTATCGAATCCTCATCTTAGCCATGACCATCAACTACACGTAAGATATTACTTTAGCGATTTAGTTCGTAATAAGCTTGAAAAAGTCAAGCTGGATATAAATGGCAAGGGTTTTTACTTCTATAGGTTAGCATTGAGTGTTCATTATGAGGTAGGTGTAGAGAATAAAAATCATCCATATGTTGAGTTTTGCCCAATATGTGGCAGGACTGGTGAGTATGATATTAGAATTGATCGAAACAACGTAGATAAAGATATATGCAGAAAAATTCATGATCCGTTAGGCGTTGAGCTTCTTTTAAAGAGTACAATACGTGGAAGAGGTGTGTCTGACGATATGGGTAAAAGAGTAAGGTTTATTGAGGAGATGAAAAAGGATTATGATTTAGATATCTATACACTTAATCCAAAGCAAGAAGACATAAATACTCCCAAGGTTGGATGTATATTAGTAAAACATAAAAAATAATAAACGCATTATAGACTGTAATTATCGAGTATGGATAACTCTTAGCCAAACTTGCTCTAAGCTTTTAGAAGATAACCGGAAAATATGTTCTCAAATATATACCGAGCGTTTCTTATAACATATTTATTTTAAAGTATCGGATTGGACTTCACCGATTCGGTCGGAATGCAAAATCTTTTGGATTGTTATCAAGTGAAGTGTTTAAAAAGGGAAGCCTATATTTTCTCCGCAACAGGTAAGTTTTCCTAAAAAATATGAGAGCATACATCCGTCATTGCGAGCTGTAGCTTGCCGATTTATCGGCGCATTAAATTCGCCCAATGAATTGGGCAGCTACAATTGCCAGAAAAAACAAGAAGTTTAGGAAATCTAAACTATTACTTTTCTTTCTCAAGTATCCTTGTATTATATCAAAGAGGAGAATTGTGAAGGTAATTATTAAAGATGTAAGCAAGCATTTTGGAAATGTGAGAGCAGTAGATAATTTAAACCTTGAGATAAATGATGGTGAGCTTGTAGCCTTACTGGGTCCCTCTGGTTGCGGAAAGACAACCATTCTTTTGATGATTGCCGGGATATATAAACTCACTACAGGCTATATTTACTTCAACGAGAAAATGGTTAATGAAGTTTTACCTAAGGATAGAAAGATAGGCATGGTATTTCAGAGTTACGCCCTTTATCCTCATATGAGCGTCTTTAATAATATTGCCTTTCCCTTAAAATTGAGGAGAATTCCCCGGGAAGAAATGAGAGAGAAAGCTTTTGAGGTAGCCAGATTAGTTCAAATTGAGGAGCTTTTAAATAGAAAACCTGGTCAATTATCCGGTGGTCAACAGCAAAGGGTTGCTCTCAGTCGAGCACTGGTTAAAGAACCGGATATACTTCTTCTTGATGAACCGCTTTCCAATCTGGATGCCAGACTCAGAATAGAGATGAGATCAGAACTAAAGAAATTACAGAGGCGACTATCTATCACCACGATTTTTGTGACCCATGACCAGATAGAGGCTATGACTATGGCTGATAGGGTGGCAATAATGAACCTGGGACACCTTCAGCAATTTAGCAGCCCCGATGAACTATACAATTATCCAAAAAACTTATTTGTGGCGGGTTTTATAGGGAGTCCCCCCACCAACTTTATCGATGTCTCCTTGGAAAGGTCCAATGGGAAATTTATCTTGAGGAACGAAAGTCTTGAACTAAAACTTCCCAGAGAAATTGTCTCTAAGGTGGAAAGTAATTCTACCAGTTCTGAGATAGTGCTCGGCATAAGACCTGAACATATAACCCTTAATCAGGAGAAGGAGGGTATAAAAACAGAGGTATATGTGATTGAACCCTTGGGTAGAGAGATTTTAGTGAGCGTAAAACTTGGCGACTATATTGTGAAGGTACTTACCCCACCGCCCTTCAAGGTTGGTATGGGGGAAAAGGTCTGGCTGGGCTTTAATTTGGATAAGATTATGCTATTTGATAAAAAGAGCGAGAAATCTCTATTACTAAGTTGAGCGAAGTTGAAGGGGCTGTACAAGCGAGATTCATTTTCCAGATACTGAGTGTTTGTTAACCCGTTACAGAAGGCTCTTATGAATTTATGAGAAAAAGTTGATCAAGTTAAGGGGAAAAACAAAATGTCCATAAGAGGAGTGGGGATAAATGCTCATTCACCCAGGATAAATGGTGATTTGGAGCTTCTTAAGAGAGATTTAGCTTATTTTGAGAAAATTGGATTTGATTATGTGGAGATACCTGTTCATGGGGTGGATGGGATAATAAACGGTGAACTTAATCCCAAAAATGTTGAAAAAGTTAAAGAGGCTTTGAAGAAGTATAATTTAAAAGTTACCGTTCATTCTCCGGATCCTTTGAATTTAAGGAAGGATAATTTTGACTTACAGAAAAAGGTCTTCCAATCCTCTATTGAGTTTGCATCAAGGTTAGGTGCAGGAGTTCTGGTCTACCATGGTGGTGATTTTGACGGGGGAGAACAAGAAGATGAGTTTCAAGATTTAGCCAGTGAGAGGGAGATCGAGATACTAAAGGTCCTGAGTGAGTTTGCGGATAAAAGGGGAGTTCAAATTTGCATTGAGAACTGTGCATCATCCATTGAGAAATTAGTGATGACGGTGAGGAAGGTAAATAGGAAAAATGTGGGAATAACTTATGATTTCGGGCATGCCTTTCTTTATTATAGTTGCCACGGTGGGGAGGAGGAATTTTTAACATCTATAAAAGAAGCCCTTCCTTATTTAAAGCACGTCCATATGCACGATAATTTTGGTCGAGCAAATGTAACTTCTCATAATAGCTCTTATATAGATCAGCTTCCCTTCGGAGATGGGGACTTACATATGCCTCCAGGAATGGGGGGAATTCCCTATGAGAAAATCTTTCCTTTAATAAGGGAATACAAAGGTATAGCTATGATGGAAATAGAGCCAAGATACCGATACCTTTATGGGAAGGCTTTGGAGAGGTTTCAAGAGTTGCTTTTGGAGGCAGGTATTCTTAAATATGATTTCCCAAAAATTTGATGTTGTTCTTCCGGGGCATTTTGCCAAAGATAAAGATGTAGTAGACGGAAAGGAGAAGAACGTTTTAGGCAGTGCTGTTTAATGTAGTGCCTTTCCTGAAGGGACGCAGTGGCCGTGGCGATACTTGTATCTCTACTTATATAGCAAAGCGCTTAACCTTAGCACCTCATAAGGCACTTTGCTTTGCAGCGACCTTAAACCACCCTTAAGTTGGAGAAAGAAGGCCCTTTTAGGGGAAAATTAGAGGATGTGGAGGTTTTATCAAGGAAACCGGGGAGGATGACAGGATTAAGAAATGGTCTATTATAATAATGATATCAGATAACGTTTTCCGATATTATGGTAGTTAATAAGGTGTAATTTTGAGAGTAAAGATAACCATCAAAGATGTAGCCAGGAGAGCAGGAGTATCTACCAGCACGGTCTCCAGAGTGCTGAGTCCTCAAATTAATAGCTATATGCGAGAGAAAACCAGGGGAAAAGTTCTGAAGGCAATTGAAGAACTTGATTATAAACCTGATATGAGAGCTCAAAGCCTCAGGGGAATGGGGACAAGGATAATAGGACTTATAACGCCTGATGCTCTTAACCCATTTTACCAGGAGTTAGCCTATATGCTTGAGGAAGTTTGTTATAGGGAGAAATACGGGCTCCTGGTCTGTAACTCTAAGAATAGCTCCACCAGAGAACTTGCTTATATAGACCTTTTAGAAAGGCAAAAAGTGGATGGAATAATTTTAAGCACTGTAGGTTTAAACAAAGCAAGGATCAGCAGCCTAACGAAAAGGGGGATTCCCATAGTCTTGGTGGATAGAAACGTGCCTGGTGCTGATGTTCCTGTAATATTTACCAATAACTATTTAGGGGGATGTCAGGCTACCCAATACTTGATAGACCTTGGGCACAAAAAAATTGCCTGCATTGCAGGAGCAATGAATGCCCTTTCCAGTATAAATAGATTAAAAGGCTATTGTGATACCCTGAAAAAAAATGGCTTAGAGATTGATAAAAAGCTAATCAAAGAAGGGAAGCTCACCTATAAAGATGGCCATAAGTTGATGAAAGAACTCTTAAGAAAATATGATAATGAGTTCACGGCTATATTTTGTTTAAATGACCTTGTGGCTCTTGGCGCTATGCGCGCTATTCAAGAGGAAGGCAAAAGCATACCCTCTGACTACTCAATAATTGGTTTTGACAACATATCCTTTTCCTTCATTAGCAATCCCCCCTTGACCACTATTGCTCAGCCAATAAAGGAAATTGCTCAGGGAGCACTTAAGAGAATAAAGAGGGCAAAAAAGCAAGGTTCGCTAAGGGAAAAAGAGCACCAATTCTGGGATACAAAACTAATAGTAAGAGAATCCTGCAGAAAAATTAATTAATTTGCTGATAATTTAATTATAAATTGAGATATAGGCATTTGCAACTCATCAAAGTAACAGGTAAGTTTTCCTAAAAAAATGTGGGATTCTTCATTTGTCATTGCTGTAGCTTGCCGATTCATCGGCGCATTAAATTCGCCCAATGAATTGGGCAGCTACAATTGACAGAGAAAAGAGGAAAGT
>JAUWJJ010000130.1 GCA_030607765.1 Candidatus Aerophobota bacterium | reverse complement strand
TTTTTCACATGGACACCCACTTTTCTAGCAACCCTATCGTTTAATCCTATAGCAAAAAATTGCCAGCCTATGGGTCTAAAATAAAAAAAATATACTAAAACTGCCAGAATTGTTAACACATAAATAAAAACTATTGGAATCGGTCCTAATGTCGCTTTGGCTATAAGAGAATAAGAATCGGGTAACCCATAAATGGGAAAGGCTCTGGTGATTATCCTGGCTATACCAGTAAGGACAAAATTCAGCATTAAGGTAAAAATGAAAAGTGGAAGCATAAAACTAAAAGGAGGTGAAAAATAAGTACCAAATAAACCCGTTGCTAAACCTATTGCAGATCCTATCATTAAAACAATTAATACTGCCTGCCATACCTCAAAACCATACCACAAAATGAGCATAGCAGTTAAGACATTGGATATACAAATAACTCCTCCAAGAGATAAATCAAATCCTCCGGGAATCAAATAAAACATTTCCCCCAAAACCATCAATGAAAAAATTGAACCCCATACAACTATAAGTCTTAAGTTAGCCAAAGTGTAAAAAAAGGGATTGATAATAAATATAACAAAAGACAAAATTATTATTAAGATAGCTCTATTAACCTCAGTGATGGAAAGATATTTTTTAAATGAACTCATTGTTAGTCGCACGTTTTTTCCTCTTATACGAGATGTTCCTCTTTTGCTATTAACTGGGTAATTTCGTCGATTTTTGTATCTTTTGTCTTTTTGTCACAAATTTTTTCCCCCCGGTCAAGTACTATTATCCTATCTGCAATAGGAAATATGTGACGTAGATTGTGAGTTACAAAAATGATAGACATGGAAGTCTTATCGCGGATTGTTTTTATCCGTGTTAAAGATCTATCTACTTCCCTTATTGACAAATTTCTTGTTGGTTCATCTAAAAGCAAAACCTTTGTTCCGAAGTAAAACACTCTACCAAGAGCGACTGCTTGTCTTTCTCCTCCAGAAAGTGATTCTATTAATTGTTCCGACTTTTTTCTAATACCAATCTCGCCTAACATTTCTTCACTTATCTTTCTCATTTTCTTCTTATCAAGCACCTTAATGAAACCCACTTTTTTGATAATTTCTTTTCCTAAGAAGAAATTTTTGTAAATATTCATTCCTTTGATCAAATTTTCAAATTGATACACAATTTCTATACCTTGTCTTTTTGCACTTGCGGGCGAAGAAAATCGCACCTCTTTTCCTTCAAGATAAATTTTTCCTTCACTTGGTGAAAATAACCCTATTAGAATATTTAACAAAGTAGACTTACCCGCACCGTTATCTCCTACTAATCCTATAATTTCTTTTTCATAAGTAGTAAAACTTATATCTTTTAAGGCAAAAATCTTGCCAAATTTTTTAGTTATTTTTTCCGCTCTTATCATTTCTGGCATTAAAATTAATCCTTATTTCAGGGATCTTGAATTTACTTAACTAAGGCCTGCTAAGGCGCAAAAAGTAATTTCCAGTTTTGATATAATAAAAAGTGGACTTCTACCCCTGATAAGTGTAAGATGCAATTATCAAAACCATACTAAAAGAGGTAGAAGCCCAATATAGTTTACCACTCTACAGTTTGTGTCAATAAGAGCCTTTTTGAGGAGCAAAATTAATAGGACATCTCCCTGGCTAACGTATGATCTCCCAGACCACTGGGTACTCCTTTTGATGTTCTTCAATTGTCTTAATCCATGCTATCTCAGGCCATTTCTTAACATCAACTTCGTCATAGGTTACCCAACCAAACTCTAACAATCGCTCCTTATCTGCAGGATATTCCGGATTATATTCTTTTAAGACATCGTTCCAGTTCTCCTGGCCAGCCTCGAGAAGCTTATATAGAATCTCACCAGCCAGATAGCTGCCATCGTACTGTACCAGATCAATTGTAGCATCTATGGCACCTGTTTTCATATATGGAACCATTTCCCCGATAAGTCCATCAGCCTGAACTACGATCTCATCTATTTTACCTGCATCTGTGACAGCCTTTCCCAGAGCTGGTCCGGGGTAATCGTAGTACCCAAGCATCCCTACGAGATCTGGATAAAGGTCTATAGTCTGCCTGGCCAGAGCCATAGCCTTAGCAGGATCGCCTCCGTCCAAAATCGGTTCCACTACTTCATATCCAACCGCTTCCACAGCTTCACAAAAACCATCCCAGCTTGCCACATCTTCAGTGGATACCATGCCACCGGTATGGTAGCTAATTTTCCCCGGAGGTGATATCTCTGCAAGCTCTAACTCTGCTAAAATCCCTTTTCCCAGTGCAACTCCAAGTGTATAAGGATCGTATCCTATAAAAAGGAGTCTCTTGCTGTCAGGGGAGTCCACACCGTAACCACATAATACGGGTATCCCTTCATCAATAGCTTCGTTTATTACACCAATCGGTGCGGCAGGATCATTTGGGCCTATGAAAATACCATCTAATCCAGATGCTACCCAGATTTCCATTACCCTGACTTGATCCTCAACCGTTAATTCTGGCGGATGGTAAATAACTGGCTTAAAACCGAAATCAGTGGCAGCATCTCTAAACCCTTCCTCACATACTATCCACCACGGGACAGACAATCGGGTAATGTAACCTATTTTATACTCTTCTTTTTTCCCTTCAGCGTACACGAAAGAAAAGAAAAAAGCCAATGCCAAAATCACTGTAAACAGAGCAAGAAATTTTTTCTTTTTCATAACTTCCTCCTCTTAAAAGATAAAGTAATCATTCAACACTTTTACTGAGAACTTCCTTTATCCCAAGCTGGCAGACCTACCTATTTTCCACCTCCTCCTGGCCTCAACCTCCAGCTTCCTTCTCTATTGTAATCGTTTTTTTGATAAGATAAACGTTACGCTAATAATATCAGATTTAATTTTTTTGGCAAATTTTCCCACTCCAAATTTTATGTGATTAACTATACTTGTTTCATCCATCCCAGATCAAGCTCCCAGAGCTTTGCCTTACCTGGAGTTCCCCTCTCATCCCAGCCCATCATCTCATAGTATAGACTGCGAGCTTTCTCAAACTCATCTCTGTCCAACTTCTGACCCTTCCTGGACCCGGACTGAATAGGTTCGAAAACTCGCTCGGGCAGCCAATCATCTTTTTCTGATAGACCTTCTCTTAAATTAAAAATCCTAAACATGTTTAATCTTCGCTCTCCCACCTTCATTAAATCCCACAGAGATGTCTCCCAACCAGTTGTAGCTACCACTACTTCTACTATTTTTCTTATTTTAAGATACCTGACTGGAGCAAAAGCAAAAATGCAACCACATAAAACTTCCATAAAGGACCAGTAAAGTTGCAAGTTGTAAAGTAGCCTTACCTTTTTTTCATTTAAACTTTTACCTGCTAAACGCTCATAAATGGATAAAGGACCTGACTCTTCTATAAATTTTACCGGGGCTGAAAAATCAAAGTCAGAATCGTGTTCAATTACAGCAAAATCTGGTCCAATAGGTGAGATAGCATAAGCTAAACCAAGAGCTGGTTTTGCTCTTGGGTCATGCATGGCCAGCTCTTTTCCTTTGCTCTGTATGGCAAATTTTTCAGCTTCTCTACCAAATACCTTGGCCACTTTATAAGAGCCCTCAGCTAAGGTATTACCCAATCCCTTTCTATAAGTAATAAGTTCTATAATTTTAAGAAAAGCTTCTTTGCTTCCAAACCTTAACTCCAGGCCATCAGTATCCTTTTTAGCTATAATTCCTCTCTCAAAACATTCCATAGCAAAGGCAATAGTTCCTCCCAAAGATGTAGGATCTAAGGAATACTTGTTACAGAGTTCATAGGCTTTAAGCACAGTAAATGTATCAACAATACCACAGTTTGAACCAAGAGCTACCGCTCCGTCAAACTCTGGAGCTCCATATATTCCCTCAAGCTCAATATCATCCCTTTTAAGAGGCTTTACAATTTGCTTGCAGTTAGTAGGACAGGAAAAACAACCCTGATTTTTTTGAATGAATTTTTTGTATCCTTTAGTTCCTGGCATATCCTTCCATTCATTAACCGCTCCAGTAAGAAAATTACAAGTAACCAATTGACCGTCTTCCTGAACCATAGGAATAGCTCCAGATGATCCATACTCGGACTGCATTTTTGGAATGAGATCATCAAGAAAATGCTCTTTATAATCATTGGTAATTCTTTGAAGAGTATCTGCATCATTTACCTTAATCTCTCCTTCCCCTTTCACTGCTAATGCTTTTAGTTTCTTTGAACCCATAACTGCTCCCATTCCCATCCTGAAACTTGGATAGATAAGATCATTCACAATACTTGAAAATCTAACTAAATTCTCACCAGCAGGACCAATTAGAGCAACTTTAGCATCTTTCTCAGTCTCTTTTTTTATTCTCTCATAAGTATCTCCCGTTACTTTACCCCAAAGATGAGAGGCATCCCTTATCTTAACATTCTCATTGTAAATCCAGATATAAACAGGTTTATCACTTTTGCCTTTAATTATAACTGCATCAAATCCAGCTAACTTTAACTCCCTTCCCCAGAAACCCTCAGCCTGTGATTCCCCCATCCCTCCTGTTAGGGGTGATTTAGCCATAACAGAATGTCGGGCAAAACCAGGAACTGGAGTGCCAGTAACTACACTGGTAACAAATATAAGCAAATTATCAGGATCATAAGCATCTATCTTTGGGGATAGCTCTTTTAATAAATAATATGCTCCTAAGCATCCTCCACCCCAATAGGTCCTGTAAAAAAGCTCATCAGGTTCCTCTATCCGTA
>JAUWJJ010000173.1 GCA_030607765.1 Candidatus Aerophobota bacterium | reverse complement strand
CCTGGCGGGGTAAGACATATAGCAGTATCCTGTTCTCCCCCCCCTTGAGGGGAGGGACTTACGGGGAGGGGGAATAAAAACAAGGGGGGGGTGAAGATTAGGTTAAGGTGAGGGGGATATTTAGCCTCCCAATTGCTTTTTAACTCTTGCTTCACAAAAATAAATCTTTTAAAGAAAGATTAAAAAGGGTTGACAGTTTATTAAGAAAGGAGGATAAATTATGAAAGTAAAATGGGGAATCCTCGGTATTATTGTTGCTTTACTGGTATTGGCAGGGAGTGTATTTTTTACCGGAATAAAGATTTCTACAACTCTTACCTCTAAGACGAAAAATGTGCAGCAACAGGCAAAAAGAGAAGCTATGGCTTTTATCTACGCTTTCAGGAACTCTTCAATAGAAAACCGAACTATAGATTCTGATGATTTAAAAAAGGGATACCAATTTGCTGATGATTTCTTATCCACATCGGGTATTAAATAGATCAATCATCACTTCCGGTTTCCTAAAGAATCCTTGTAATAGGTAAGCTTTCCTAAAAAAATGTGGAACTACACATCCGCCATTGCCAGCTGTAGCTTGCCGATTTATCGGCGCATTAAATTCGCCCCATAAATGGGGCAACTACAAACCGCCCAATGAATTGGGCAGCTACAATTGACAGAAAAAACAAGAATCTTAGAAAAACTAAACTATTACGAATCCTTTAACCCGCTGAGCGCTGAGGAGAGAAGGTGGTATATTTGCCCAGCTTAGCCGCTGGCGCCCGGAAAACACCGAAGGAAAGGGCAGCCCTAAAATTTCGGGAAACTAAAGAACCAGGGATTGACTTTCCTCAAAATAAAAGTAAAGTGAACCCCGTTAGAGAATCCTCTCTAAAAAGGGTAAGAAATGGAAAAGGAAGGTAAAATAAAATCCTATCGGATTTATGTTGAACTCATAAAGGGACTCTGGAAAGAAAATCCTGTTTTTGTTCAACTTCTGGGAATATGCCCTACCTTGGCTATAACTAACTCTGCCATCAATGGACTTTCTATGGGAATAGCAGTAACTTTTGTGCTGGTATGCTCGGGAATTGTAATATCTTCCTTTCGAAAACTTATTCCCCCAGAGGTAAGAATTGCCATTTTTACTGTAGTTATTGCTACTTTTGTTACTATAGCTGATCTTTTCTTTAAGGCGAATTTTCCAGATATAAGTAAGGCCCTGGGTCCTTATATTCCTTTAATTGTTGTTAATTGCATAATTTTGGGAAGACAGGAAGCTTTCACTTCTAAAAATCCCCCTCTTGCCTCTATGGCTGATACTCTGGGAATGGGAATAGGATTTACTATGGCTTTAATTATTCTGGGGAGTATTAGAGAACTTTTAGGTTCCGGTTCAGTGTTTGGCTACCAGGTTCTGGGGGATTATTTCAGACCCTGGGTAATTATGATTCTTCCTTCGGGTGCTTTTCTCACTTTGGGAGTACTCATTGGTATTGTAAATTGTTTTTCTCCCCGCAAAACTTAAACAAGGAAAAAACCAACTTTTGTAGGAAATTTTTCTTAATCTACCTTGTAAAATTATTCAGAACTTGCGATGTCTAAAACAATGATGTTTTACAAAATACAGAAAAAAATATCTCTAAAATCACAGGTTGCACGGATAAGCTATCAGTATTTTCCTACTGTTTATGTGAAATCTCAAAAATAGTTTCTGCTCAATATTTGGGAGGAAACAGTTTTTTATGTCACCATTTTCCTGTAAAAGTTGGCTGATCGTTAACAAAAAAGCTACCTACCAATACAAAATTCTGGAAAGATGGGAAGCGGGAATTGTTCTTAAAGGAACTGAAGTAAAATCAATTCGAGAGGGAGGGGTGAGCTTTACTGACAGTTTTGTTAGGATAAGAAGAGGAGAAGTTTTTCTCCACAACCTTCATATAGCACCTTATTCAGCTACCTCTTTTGAGTACGATCCTAAAAGGGAAAGAAAGCTCTTGCTTCACAAATCTCAAATTCGCAAGCTAACTGGAATATTAACTCAAAAGGGGTTGACATTAATTCCATTATGTATATACTTTAAAAAAAATAAGGTGAAAGTAGAAATAGGGTTGGCTAAAGCGAAGAAACTTTACGATAAAAGAGAAAAAATAAAGAAAAAGACGGTAGAGCGAGAAATAAGACATATCTTAAAGTATAGAAACTTTAAATAGTTACTTGAAAAAAAGGGGGCGATCAGGCTTCGACAGGGATAAGAGCAGTAGAATGGCACACCAAGGGGCTCGGATCCCTTGTAAATCCATCCGGGAAAAAATTAAACGCCGATACTGAATTGGCTTTAGCTGCTTAAAAGCAGCTACATCTAACTAATTCTTCGCTCTAAAGAAATAGTCAAGGTGTCAAAAAAGTAGAGCTAACTTTACCCTGAGCAGGGAAGGGCAAAGTGAATCATAATCCTGCTAACTTACTGCTTATCTCGTTTACTGGAGAAGCGGTAAGTGAACTCTAAAAAGTAAACTAAGTATGTAGATGTTCTCATTGTCTTTATCCGTGGACGAGGGTTCGATTCCCTCCGCCTCCACCATTTTCCTTCCGGAAAATAAAAAACCTTACAAATTTGCTTTCCTTATAGCATTAGAAATTTAAACAATCCTTTAAAACTAAGTGAGGATAATTAAAGGAGGAGGTTTTCAGGGGAGGTCCCCTGAGGTTTCTTGCTAATGATTAAAGTAATTGTTTGCGGTGCTCGGGGTAGAATGGGGCAACAGGTAATTCTCGAAGTTCAACAAACTCCAACGATGAAATTAATAGGAGCTGTAGAATCTACCTATCATCCAGAATTAGGAAAAAAAGTAAATGAAGAAGTGGCAGTAAGCTCTGATTTAGAGGAAGTAGTGCAAGAAGGAGCAGTGATTATTGAATTTACTACTCCGACAGCTACTCTGGAGCACTTAAGGGTAGCTAAATGCAAGAGAGTTCCTATGGTTATTGGCACTACCGGGTTTCAAGCAATTGAGTTAAACAAAATAAAAGAAGCTTCCCGCAGTATTCCTATTCTTCTCTCTCCTAATATGAGTATCGGGATTAATCTTTTATTTAAGTTAGTCCAGGTATCAGCAGAAACTCTGGGTAAAGAGTTCGATAAAGAAGTTATTGAGATTCATCATAGAAAAAAGAAAGATGCTCCAAGTGGTACAGCTAAGAGAATTGCTCAGATATTAGCTCAAACAGAAAAAGAAAAATTAGATCGAGTGGGAGTGTTTGGAAGAGAGGGGATAATGGGAGAAAGAAAAAAAGAAGAAATTGGCATTCATGCAGTGAGAGGGGGAAGCGTTGTGGGAGAGCATACTGTGCTTTTTGCTGGAAAAGGGGAAAGGTTAGAGATAACTCATAGAGCTGAATCTCGCCAAATATTTGCTCGGGGAGCTATTTTATCAGCAAAATTTATTGCTCAAAAGGAAGTCGGACTTTATGACCTGCAAGACGTTTTAGGAATAAAATGAGTATTAATCTAAAAAAAACCAAAAGATTATCTCAACTACCCCCTTATCTTTTTACTCAACTGGACAGGGAAAAAGAAAAATTAAAAGAAAAGGGATGGAATCTTATTGACTTTGGAGTGGGGGACCCTGACCTACCTACTCCTTTGCCCATTGTTAACAGGTTAATCCAGGCTTGTCAGAACCCTAAAAATCATCGTTACCCCTCTTATGAGGGTCTTATT
>JAUWJJ010000165.1 GCA_030607765.1 Candidatus Aerophobota bacterium | reverse complement strand
GGACAGATTAAGAGCAGAAAAAATTCTTCAGGATAGAATCTTTGCTAATCCAAAAATTGAGTTTATCCGCAGTTCTGTATTAAAAGAGATTCATGGAAAGGAAAAGGTAAGGGGAGTATCTATGAAAGATTTGAAATTGGAAAATACCTATAAACTTTCCTGTCAGGGAGTATTTATCTTCGTTGGCTTAAAACCAAACACTTACTTTCTTCAGAATTTAGTAAAAATGGATAAAGGTGGATTTATATTAACCAATGAAAATATGGAAACCAATGTAAGAGGTATCTTTGCCTGTGGAGATGTGAGAAAAAATAAGTTAAAACAAATAGTAGTAGCCTGTGGAGAGGGAGCTCAAGCTGCCTTTGCAGCTCGCAAGTATATTGAGAAGCTCACAGGAACTTCTTACTAATTCGTTTATCTTGTTAAGTTGGTTTATTGAGTTTATAGAATTTTTGTCTATTATTGCAAGCAGGAGAGAAGCAATCTTGTAGTTTGCCAATCGAGTGTCAAAAACCGCTCAATGAATTGGGCAGTGGTAGCCGCAGGCTTTAGCCTGCGGAAATATGCGCAACCTAAAGGTTGTGACTACCTGGCAGGTTTGAAAACCTGCACTACATTTGTTTTCGCAGGCTCTGAGCAGCTACTGTAGCTTGCCGATTTATCGGCGTATTAAAACCGTCCCATAAATGGGGCAACTACAATTGCCAGAGAAAACAAGAGTGTTAGAAAAGCTAAACTATTACCTCTTCTCAAGTAAGGTGCAAAGGAGAGGGGAGCAGTGAAGCGTTGAAGGGGGAAATATAGGCTTCGCCCATTCCTTGGAAATGACCCCCTCAAATATCGTTATTTTGTATCTCTTTTTTAAAAAGGAGAAGATGATGAAGAAAAAAATGTATATTTTGGTAGGGGTTTTTATTTGCTTTATCTTTATGGGAGGTAGTATTTTTCCTGCTTGCGCTTCCTTCCAACATGTCCGGGATAGTGGTTTTACTAATTTACCTATCAGTGTTCGAGCTATGGGAATGGGGGGAGCCTTTGTAGCTGTAGCTGATGATTACAGTGCCTGTTACTTTAACCCCGCTGGACTTGTTCAAATTTCCCACAGACAGTTAGGATCAACATACAGTGATCTGTACGGATACGGATTATTAAAACACAGCTTTTTAGCTTTTGTTGAACCAACTCCAACTATGGGAAATGGAGGAGTAAGCTGGAGTCATCTCTCGGCTGATTTAGAACCAGAAAAATGGGAGTATGATCTATGGGCCTATTCTTACGCCAGAGTGATTTACCCAAAGAAGAACTTAACTTTCAAGAATAAATTCGTTAGTTTGGGAATTAACTTAAAGTATCTAAAACAAATTGCTCCCGGAGAGGAGGCTAATGGTTACAGTGCAGACTTAGGATACTTTAACAAGGGTGAAAAAATTTCCTGGGGATTTAACTTTCAAGATATATTTTCTCAGATAAATTGGAGTACGGGGAGAAAAGAGCAGATTCCTTCCAATTTAAAGTTTGGGGTTTCCTGGAAACCTACCTCTAAATCACTTTTAGCAATAGATGTGGATACTTCCTGGGAAGATTTTCTTAAGGAGATACACCTCGGGGGAGAATTTGAAATATCTCACAGTTTTAAACTGAGGGCAGGGGCTACTAAAATATTTCAAAAGGCTGCTGATGTAACCTTATCTATGGGTATGGGTCTTCAGTTAAGATTGATGGAGGAGGGAATAAAACAGATTGATTTTAATTATGCCTTCTCTTACAATAATGAATTAGGTGGTACTCATCAATTTTCCCTTATTCTTGGATTTTAGCCACAGATTTACACAGATAGGTTTAAATGCAAAAAGACTACATTTCTGTATTTTTTGAGGTCATATTAGCGGAAATTTTAAGGCAAATTTGATTGTAAATGAAAAAATATCAGCGTCCATCTGCGGTAATAGGTAAGTTTTCCTAAAAGTTAACAATGTAGTGCAGACCTTCAGGTCTGCCTAAATTCATCAGGCCTAAAGGCCTGAACTACATTTGAGGGATAAAGACGAGGTTGGCTATCTACAGGGATTTGCCAAAATCCTTTTCGAAAACTAAACTATTACTATCTGCGGCTGAGTAGTTACTTTTATTCTGGTATAAAGCTTGTTTCCTTTTTTACCCGATTTATAAAGCAAACCAAGAGTCTCACCGTAGTTTTAATATCACTTAGGGATAAAACCTCTACCGGGGTATGCAAATACCTTAAGGGAACAGAAACCAGGCCAGTAGCTACTCCAGCACGGCTAATCTGAATGACATTAGCATCGGTAGGGGTGGCCCGACTCTCTCCAGCTAACTGATAAGGAATTTTCTCTTCTTTAGCTGTTTGAATAAGTATTTCTTCTACTTTTGGATTAATATTAGGACCTCTAGAGATAATCACTCCCTTACCTATACGAATGTCTCCCTCTTTTTTTTTGTCCATTTCTGGGAAATCAGTAGCTACATCTACATCTATGGCTATCCCAATTTGAGGGTTAATGGAGTAAGCTGCTGTTTGTGCTCCCCTTGAGCCAATCTCTTCCTGAACAGTGGAAGCAGCGAAAATAGATGCCTCAACTGTTTGGCCAGATAAAGCTCTCAAAACCTCACAAATCACAAAGATTCCCATTTTATCATCAAAACCTCTACTTACCACTAAGTTCCCCTGCAGTTTTTCTAAGCCTGAAGCAAAGGTAATAGAATCTCCTATTTCAACAATTTTCTCTACTTCCTTTTTACTTTTAACCCCTATATCAATCCACTGATGAGAGAGCTCAACCACCTTTTTTCTCTCTTCCTTTTCCATAACATGGATGGGTTTTTTCCCCACCACTCCTAAGATAGAACCATTTTTTGTATGAATCTTAACTCTCTGACCGGGAACAATATGAGCATCTACTCCCCCAATGGAGGAAAAATACACAAAGCCATTCTTATCTATATACCTCACCATAAATCCAATTTCATCGCAGTGGCCACTCAGCATTATTCGGGGAAAACCATCAGGATTTTTTACTCCAACAACATTGCCGTGAACATCAGTTTTTACCTCATCGGCAAATTTTTTTAGCTCTTCCTTGACTAATCTCTGAACGGGTTGTTCGAAACCAGACGGACTTGGAGTATCCACTAATTTTTTTAAAAATAAAAAAGACCGCTCTTCCAAACCTCACTCTCCTTCCAAAAGAATTCTTCCGTATTTAGTAATAATCTCTGCTTTACCTCTAACCTTAATGGCTGAGGTATGTTTAGTAAATTGAGCCACTAAAAGCTCGCCCTTATCCAGCTTCTCGGTATGAAGAATTTTGGTAATATCTCCTCGTGTAAGTCCAATAATGGTAACCCCTCTTTCCAGAGCCTTAATAATTACATAGTCTGCACTAACTATATCTTCCATAATCTTATCCTTGTTTTGTAGTGGGTAAATTCTCTTAAAAAATACAGGATTCCTTGTCCGTCATTGCTGTAGCATGCCGATTCATCGGCATATTAAATTCGCCCAATGAATTGGGCAGCTACAATTGCCAGAGAAAAAGGTAAATTTTAGGAAATCTAAACTATTACTTTGTTTTTGTATCAAAAACAAAATTTTTGTCAAATCCTTGACTTAAACTTCCCTTTTGATTAAACTAATTCATATAATTTTTGTAATGGGTAAGTGTTACTAAAAAAATGTGAGATTCTTCATTCGTCATTGCTCGTTTCCCCTTCGCTTCGCTCTGGGCTTCGACTTTAAACAAGCTCCGTAATCTCGGATAGGATTAGAACAGGCTCTTAAATCCGCCCAATCAATTGGGCAACTACAATCTTTAAAAACGATCATTGGATGCAGTAGCAATAACTGATCATAATCAAAT
>JAUWJJ010000207.1 GCA_030607765.1 Candidatus Aerophobota bacterium | reverse complement strand
TTTTGGTCATACTACCAGCTACTATTCCAACCAGGAACTTGGCTTCATACATCCTGCCATAATATATGCCTGCATTAGAAGCTTTCTTCTCAACTCCATTTCCCCACATAAATATGACATCGGGGTAATCTGGAACCACCTGCTCGATATATTCCCCGAAGTCCCAAGCGTGACAGAAGATTACTTTGTATCCTGCCTCTGCATATCCTCTCATTATCTTTGGGGCATCAGGACCACAAGCATCCTCTCTTTCTGAGAGTTTAACATAGGGCAATTCTTCAGCCATTTTTTCAGCCCCTAAGTGGCCCTCATAGGTCCAGCCATAGTCCCCTATTGGACCAAAGTGAAGGATAGCCACTTTTAATTGTACCTCTTTTGGCTCCTCCTTGGCGTAGACAGCAAGAGCTGGCAGTAAGAGAACTACTGCCATCAAAACAGCAACCTTAGATTTACAGCTTAACATATCCTCCTCCTTTATTTAAATAGATTATAGTATCTTCTAAAAAACATCAGGGGCTTAGATTGAAACAGTTTGGCTTTTAGTAAAAGAGCTTTGGGTGTCTATACAAAACGATCTCACCTTTATCCCCCAAATGTAGCTCAGTCCTTTAGGCCTGATGAATTTAGGCAAACCTAAAGGTCTGCACTACATTGTTAAACTTAGGGATACTCAAAGCTCCACGAATCTTCCTTTTTAAAAAGCTTACCTATTACCCGGAATCAGAGCGCTTCTAGTGTCCTCCTGCTTTTTTATCTTCAGTTATAAAATGAAGATGATAACCGGGAAGATTTATCTCCTTAACATATATAGGTCATCTCTCCCTCATAAACTCCTTCCAAAAGAGCATTAATTGTTGAGGTTTGAAATAAAACATCCCTGTTTTCCTGCGAATATGAACATCCAGATATAACCATAACAAAAAATATTGCTACCAATAAATAACGGATAATTTTTTCTATTCCTCCTTTAATACTTAATATTCTCATCAACCTCTTACTCCTTTCTTTCCATTCAGGCTTATTCCACTATATCCTAAAAATTCAAGAATACCTATCTAAATCTCTTCCAAAAATTCTTAGCCCTCCATTTATTTATCCATACCCTTTTGAATCTTTTAAGAATTAAAAGATCCTCCAGCAATCCTTTAATTCCTTCTCCCTGTATCAGGACCCTGTAGGCAAAGGAAGAAGAGGATACAATTTCCATCTCTATGTATTTTTTTGTTTTCTTTATCTGCTCTATTCTATCCAGGGATATAAAAGAATCAGTCTTTCCATCTATATAAATCTTAACCTTGTTAAGCACAACTTCACCAGCATATACAGTTTTTTCTTCACCTTCCAATCTTACATACAAACCTTTACCATAGTTAATTTTCATTTCTATAGTCTTTAAAACTAAGTTATTCCTCTCCCATTATTTGTACCAGAATTCGGCGGTGTTTTCCGCCATCCAACTCTACAAACAAAACGGATTGCCAGGTTCCCAGAGTAAGCTTTCCTTGCCTAATCGGCAAGCTCACTGCTGAACCTATTAAGGTATTTAGAATATGAGCGTGGGCATTTTGCTCTCTTGACATCCCTCGATATTTAGCATTATGATGGTAATTCCCCTTTACTGGAGCTATTTTTTGGTAAGCCTCCAATAAATCCTGCCAAAGGTCAGGGTCATCTTCATTTACACAAATTGCACAGGTTACATGGGGATTAAAAATATTGACTATTCCTTCCTTTACTTTACTTTTAACCACCAACGACCTCACCTTCTCTGTAAAATCCATAACATTGAGATATTCTTCAGAGTACATTTCAACTTCTTCCCATACAACTTTCATAGCTTTACCTCCCTGGCTAAGTTCATATATAACGCTTGATACAATTATAAACTGGGGATTAGGGATGTCAAATCAATTTTTGACATTTCAAAAAAATTAAGATAAGTAAGATTCTCGATGAGTGAGGAATGTGCTCTAATGAGTGCACAGTTTTTTTAAAAAAAATAATATTATTCCAGCAAAAATCTCAAAAGATGTAACCTCTTAATTTTTAGCGTAGACTAAAGACGATAGATTGCTTTGTGGTAGCAAAAGGTAAGCTTTAAAAATAAAAAGGTAGAATGGTTGTTTAGCTTTAGAATTTTATAATTGAAAATATTTGTCGGGTGCTACCTAACTCACTCTAAGAAATATTAGCAAAATCAATTTGGAAGTTACTACCCTTTTCTTAAGGTAACATCCATCCCGTTAGATAGCAAGTACCCACTTAGGTTCAAAGTCTCTTTCAAACTTTATAACAAGATTTACATTGGCATTACGGCTGAAATACTATAATCAAAAATAAAGTTTTAACTTTAATTATAATCAATCAGCCGGGCCATTTGTCTTTAACTACTACTCCTGTCTCGCTACATTAATTGCCTGAGGACCCCGTTCGCTTTCTTGCACGTCAAATGATACTTTATCGCCTTCCTTCAGACTCTTAAACCCCTCCCGAGTAATGTTGGAAAAATGCACAAAGACATCTTTCCCGTCAGCTCGTGTAATAAACCCATAACCTTTACGGTCATCAAACCACTTAACTGTTCCTTCTTCTGACACGCCTACACCTCTTTATAGTAATTTATTAGTAAAGTTTAACAAATTATAATACTCCCCTCAAAAATGTCAAATACCTGACCTCTATGTTAAGAAGTATTTGCTATCTTATCAAAGATATATATAATAAAAAGCAACTGCACTCATCCTGTGCTATTACCACCAAGACACGAAGACACCAGGATAAATACGTAGATGCGTGAAAGCGTTAATGGGTAAATGCGTAAGAGGCTAATGAGTGAATGCGTGAAGAAGTAAAACGCATTTACGCTTTTACACATTAACCCTTAACCTTTTGCCTCTTCTACATATTACTTCTTTGTGCCTTGGTGACTTAGTGGCCTGAACTGTTACAAAAATTAACT
>JAUWJJ010000021.1 GCA_030607765.1 Candidatus Aerophobota bacterium | reverse complement strand
ACCGAACTTTACTATACTATCGATAAATTGGTTCGTTGGTTAAAGAAAAAGAAAGATTATGAGATAGATGAAAAGGATCAAACTGTAGCTTTAACTGAAGAAGGAGTGACTAAGGCAGAGAAAAGGCTTGGGGTGAGCAATCTTTACCAGGATACCCAGATGGAGTTAGTTCACCATATAAACCAAGCTATTAGGGCTCATGAGCTTTATGAGAGAGACAGGGAGTACTTAGTTAAAGATGGAGAAGTGGTAATCATTGATGAGTTCACTGGTAGGTTAATGCCTGGACGACGATGGAGTGATGGGTTGCATCAGGCAGTTGAGGCTAAGGAAGGGGCAATTATAAGGAATGAAAATCAAACTCTTGCTACCATTACTCTTCAAAATTATTTTCGAATGTACGATAAATTATCTGGAATGACGGGAAAAGCAGTTACAGAGGCTGAAGAATTTTTAAAGATATACAATTTAGAAGTAGCAGTTATCCCCACTAATAAGCCAGTAATTAGAGATGACCTTCCCGATAGGATTTACCAGACAGATAAAGCTAAATTTGAAGCAGTAATTGAAAGTGTTGAAAAGCTCTATCAAATGGAAGAACCTGTTTTAGTTGGCACAAGATCGGTAGAGAAATCCGAACAGTTTTCTCGTAAGTTAAGAGAAAGAGGAATACCTCATACTGTTCTTAATGCCAAGTATCACGAAAGAGAAGCTCAAATAGTAGCTCAAGCTGGACAAAAAAGAGCAGTTACTATAGCTACCAATATGGCTGGCCGAGGAACAGATATTAAGTTAGGTGAAGGGATGGCTGAGTTGGGAGGATTGTTTGTCATAGGAACTGAGCGCCATGAGTCTCGTCGAATTGACAATCAGCTTAGAGGAAGATCTGGTCGTCAGGGAGCTTCCGGAACGGGTCAATTTTATATTAGCCTGGAAGATGAATTAATGAGAATATTTGGTTCAGAGAGAATCGCCTCGGTTATGGAAAGATTAAAGATACCCCAGGATCAGCCAATTGAGCATCCCTGGATTACCAAAGCTATAGAGAGGGCTCAACAGAAAGTTGAGAGAAGGATTTTTGATATAAGAAAACAGCTCTTAGAATACGATGATGTGATGAATCAGCAAAGAAAGGTAATTTATCAGGAGAGAAACAAAATTTTAGAGCAGAAAGATTTAAAAGAAGATATTTTAGGGATGATAAGTGATGTGGTTGATGAGGTAGTTTCTCTTTATACACCTGAAAAGATTAGACCCGAGGAATGGGATATAGTTGGTTTAGCTAAAAAAATAAAGCAAATTTTTCCTGTCTTTCTGTCTTCCGATTCTTTGAAGGAAATATATGACAGAGAACAGTTGAAAAAGATAGTTGAGGATAAAGTAAAGGAGTTTTACCAAAAGAAAGAGGAAGAAGTGAAAGAGTCGTTGATGAGGGAACTGGAGCGAGCAATTCTTTTGCATACTTTAGATTCACGTTGGAAAGATCACCTTTATGCTATGGATAGCTTAAAAGAAGGAATTGGATTAAGAGGATATGGGCAAAGAGATCCTCTTGTTGAATACAAAACAGAAGCTTATGAAATGTTTGAGGGTTTAATTAATCGTGTTAAGGAAGAAGTAGCTGAATTAATTTTGAAACTCCAAGTTTCTCGCCGTCCTTCCGTAGAAAGAGTTTTGGTAGGTTCTCCTCAAATTCGGGAACCAGCTTTAGTAGGAGCTAATCGGATGGGGGGAAATAATCCTTTAGAACGAGCATCTCTTACTTCCAGAAGAGAAAAAAAAGTGGGACGTAACGATCCCTGTCCCTGTGGAAGCGGAAAAAAATACAAGTACTGCTGTGGAAGAGATAAGTAAAGGGGAGTTTTCCCTGCCTGCGTAGCTCAGGTCTTTAGACCTGGCAATAGGCAGACCTGAAGGTCTGCACTACATTGTTGATAATTTTTCCTAAGGGGTTAATAGGTTGAAGAAGAGAAAAGGTACCGAGATTGTAATAGAGGCCTTAATGAAAGAAGGAGTGGATACTATTTTTGGTTATCCGGGAGGAGCTGTTATTCCTCTGTATGATGCTTTGTATGAGACTAAACAGATTAAACATATCTTAACCCGACATGAGCAGGCAGCCGCTCATGCTGCCGATGGTTATGCCCGGGCTACGGGAAAAGTTGGTGTATGTATAGCTACTTCTGGTCCTGGGGCAACTAATTTAGTTACCGGTATAGCTACAGCCTATATGGATTCTATCCCCTTAGTTGCTTTTACCGGTCAGGTGCCTACTCATATGATTGGGAACGATGCTTTTCAAGAGGCAAACATTACCGGAATAACTTATTCCATTACTAAACATAACTATCTGGTTAAAAATGTGGATGAGCTTCCCCGTGTTCTTAAAGAAGCTTTTTACATAGCTAAAAGTGATAGACCCGGACCTGTTTTAATAGATCTACCCAAGGATGTTCTTGTCTCGGAAAGTACAGCTGCCTATCCTCAAGAGGTTAAAATGAGAAGTTATCGCCCTCACTACAAAGGTAATCCCAGGCAAATTGAGAGAGCTGCCAAGCTCATAGATAAATCAAAAAAACCTGTTATTTATGCTGGAGGAGGGATAATTTCATCGGGAGCTTCTCGGGAGCTTATTGATTTTGCTCATCACTCTCACGTTCCCGTAACTACTACTCTTATGGGACTGGGAGCTTTTCCCGAAAATGATTCTCTTTCTCTGCAGATGTTAGGAATGCATGGGACTCGTTACGCTAACTATGCTGTTAGTGAAACTGATTTAATCATTGCTGTAGGGGCTCGATTTGACGATCGTATCACTGGCAAGATTTCCGAATTTGCTCCCAAGGCAGCTATAATTCATATAGATATAGATCCCACGACTATTAGTAAGAGCGTAAGAGTAGATATTCCCATAGTAGGCGATGCTAAGACTGTTCTTCTCAGACTCACTGCCTTAACTAAAACAAAGAAAAGGGAAGATTGGTTTAAAAAAATAAATCAATGGAAAGAGAAATACCCCTTAAGATATGAAAAAGATGGAAGTTTAAAACCTCAATTTGTAGTGGAAAAGATTTATGAGTTAACCAAAGGTGACACTATCATTGTTACTGAAGTTGGTCAAAATCAAATGTGGGCAGCCCAGTTTTACTGTTATACCAGGCCGAGGAGTTTTATTTCCTCAGGAGGGTTGGGAACAATGGGTTACGGCTTTCCAGCTGCCATAGGAGCTAAAATAGGTTGTCCGGATAAAACTGTCTTTGATATAGCTGGCGATGGTAGCTTCCAAATGAATATTCAAGAATTAGCTACTGTAGCTAATTATCAAATCCCAGTTAAAGTAGCTATTTTGAATAACGGATATCTGGGAATGGTTCGTCAGTGGCAACAGTTATTTCATCATTCCCGTTATTCTCAAGTAGATCTGTCGAGAGGATGCCCTGATTTTGTTAAAGTAGCCCAGGCCTATGGAGTGGAAGGAATTAAAATAGAGAAAGAAGAGGAGGTTGAGCCTGCACTTAAAAAGGCTATTTCAATCCCAGGCCCGGTTATTATGGATTTTAGGGTTGCTCGAGAGGAAAATGTTTATCCTATGGTTCCTGCTGGAGCTCCTTTGAATGAGATGATAGAGGAAAGATTAGTTTGAAATGCGCCTGTGGTTCAGTGGATAGAACGTCGGCCTCCGGAGCCGAAAGTCGCAGGTTCGAATCCTGCCAGGCGCGCCAGGTGCAGAGTAGTTTTATAGGCCTGATAAAATGTAGTGCAAGCCTTTAGGCTTGCACTGATAGGCAGACCTGAAGGTCTGCACTACATTATTATTTTAGATCTACCAGTAGTGAGGAGTAAACAATGCCTGAGCTACCTGAGGTAGAGACAATTAGGCAGGATATGTTAAAGAAAGTTAAAGGGAAAAAGATATGTAAAGTAGAAGTAAAAAATGAGAAGCCTATCCACATTCCTACACCTTCTCAGTTTGTTAAAAGATTGGAAGGAAAAGTTTTTAGAGATATCTTTAGAAGAGGAAAATATTTGATTGTTCAGATTAACTCTACAGAAAATTTAATTTTTCATCTTAAGTTAACCGGGAGGTTAATTTTCTCTTCTCGAGGAGAGAGGAACCCTGAGTATACTCGTATAATTTTTAATTTTGAGGACAAAAGCAGGTTATTTTTTACTGATATCAGAGGTTTTGCTGATGTTTATTTAATTTCTGAAAGAGAATGGGGTAAGGTTCCTTCCCTACAAAGTATAGGTCCTGAACCGTTGGATCCAGATTTTACCTTAAATAAATTTGAGAATCTCCTGAAAAGGAAAAAAAGAAAGATTAAACCTCTTTTGATGGATCAAAGCTTTATCGCTGGGATAGGAAATATTTATTCTCAAGAGGCTCTTTTTAGAGCGAGGATTCATCCCGAGAGAAACTCTTCCCAGTTAAAAAAAGAAGAAATTAAGAGCCTCTATGAAAATTTGCTGAGTGTCTTGCGAGAAGCTATTTCTTACCGAGGCTCCTCAGTAGATACTTATGTTAATTTGCAAGGAGAAAAAGGAGAATTTGAACCTTATCTTCAGGTTTATGGAAGAAAAGGAAAAAGTTGCAAGAGGTGTGCAAACCCTATAGTTAAAAAGAAAATTGGAGGAAGGGGAACATATTTTTGTTCTAAGTGTCAAAAATAATATAATCCATTAACATTCAAACTCAATAAACTAAATTAAGGAGGTTTAAATGCGAAAAAAGCTTCGTCTATTTCTTTTTATTAGCTTAGCTATTGGAATAGGGATTTTAGTGGTAGGATTAAGTGGGGTTTCTCATAATTCTTTTCTTTGGGCAGAGAAAATTTTGGAGCTCGAGGGACCTCTTTTCCAAGAAAGTTTAAAGTCACATCCTGTAAATCCTGAAAGTTTGGAGGGGAAGGTAATTAATACTGCTCAACTGATAAGTCCGGCTGTAGTAAGTGTAAGTACAGAGAGAGTGGTAGGTGTTTCAGGTTACGGTGAAGATAGATTTTACCCCCCCCCTTCTGATGAATTTGAGGAGTTTTTCCGAAGATTTTTTGAGCAGTTTCCTCAAAGAGAATTTAGGCAAAAAGGTCTTGGTTCGGGAATGATTATAAACAAAGATGGCTACATTTTAACCAATGAACATGTTATCCATGGAGTAGATGAGGATAAAATTATGGTTACTCTTTCCACCAATGAAACTTTTAAGGCAGAAATTATTGGAATGGACGAGGATTCAGATATTGCTGTTCTGCGCATTAAGGAAGGTGATTTGCCTGTGGTAACTCTGGGAGATTCAGATAATCTTAAAGTTGGGCAGTGGGTAATTGCTCTTGGTAATCCCTTTGGTTTTGCTCTTTCGCAGCTAAATAAAAAATACGACCCTACGGTTACTGTAGGAGTGGTTAGTGCGGAAGGTAGAACAATTCGAGCTGGGAGAGAGGGAAAAATTTATCCCAATTTAATTCAAACTGATGCTTCAATTAATCCTGGTAACAGTGGAGGTCCTCTGGTTAACATTTATGGAGAAGTTATCGGGATTAATTCAGCTATTTTAACTCCTTCAGGAGGATCGGTAGGAATTGGCTTTGCTATTCCCATTAATAAAGCTAAAAAGTTGCTTCAGAGCCTGGTAAAGTACGGAGAGATAAAATTGCCTTGGATAGGGATATATATGCAGGAGCTTACCCCCGAATTGGCAGAAAAATTTGGTATTAGCAAAGGTGTTTTGGTAGCTGATGTGGTAAAGGGAAGCCCTGCCGAGAAAGCAGGTGTTCAAGCTGGAGATGTGGTTCAGAAAGTAAATGATTATCCTGTAGAAAACTCGTTTGATTTAAAAGAGAAGATACTAAAGATAGAAATTGGACAAAAGGTAATCTTAACTGTGATAAGAAAGAGTAAACCATTAGAAATATCTCTGGTTACCACTCCTAAACCTAAGGAGATTACCCAGATAGCAAAACCTGAGAAAGTGGAAGAGGAACTTTTGGGAATTGAGGTTCATGATATTACTCCCGAGTTAAGGGAAGAGTATAATCTGCCTGAGGAAGAAAAGGGAGTAGTGATTAGTAAGGTAGGGACAGGTAGTCCAGCTCATGAAGTGGGATTATCTTCCGGAGATATAATAAAGATGGTTGACAGTACCAATATTAGCGATTTAAGTGATTTTAAGAAGGCTGTGGAAAAAGTTAAACCTGGAGATATAGTCCTGCTTCGAGTCCGTCATGGAAAATTGAC
This sequence comes from Candidatus Aerophobota bacterium, assembly GCA_030607765.1. The sequence continues at coordinate 3,285 of JAUWJJ010000021.1, read as the reverse complement.
AATGTTTGTTACCATAGAAACCAGGAAATAAAGTTAAGATATGGATAATTCGGCAAAGAAACTTATTGAGGACAGTCTTCGCCGGGCATTTGTTCAGATCAAAAAAAGAGATTTTTCTTATGGCGAGCTCCCCTCTATAATTATTACTCGACCTAAGAAAAAGGAAAGGGGAGATTTATCTACCAATCTCCCCTTTTTTTTATCTTATGCAAATGGAAAATCTGCTCCGGAAATAGGGAAAGTTTTAGCTACTTTCTTTAAAGAAAGTAGTCTTTTTTCCCGTGTAGAATTTGTTTCTCCCGGATTTATAAATTTCTTTTTCTCACCTTCCTATCTGAAAGAAACCATTAAAAAGATAGTTACCGAAAGAAAAGATTTTACCTATTTTTCGGAAGGAAGAAATAGATTAGTTCAGGTAGAGTTTATCTCAGCTAATCCTACAGGCCCTTTGCATATAGGCATGGTAGAGCAGCTGCTTTTGGAGATAGTTTGGCTAACATCTTGTCCAGGGTTGGATATCAGGTGGAGAAGGAGTACTATGTAAATGATATGGGAGGTCAAATTAAAAGATTAGCTTATTCTCTTCTAGCCAGAATGCAAGAACTGGAGGGTAAACAGGTTTCTTTTCCTGAAGATGGATACAGGGGAGATTATTTAATCCCCATAGCTAAAAAAGCTCAAGAGGAGCTGGGAGAAAGAATAAGAAAGATTAAGGATGAAAGCAAGATAATTTCCGTTTTAACTGAATTTGTGATAAAAAGAATTTTAGGAAAGATCCGGGAGGACCTTGGTGAATTTGGAGTAAAATTTGATCACTGGTTTTTTGAATCCACTTTATATCAAAATAACGAGCTTAAAAAAACTATTTCTTTTCTTAAAAAAAAGGGTTTCCTCTATGAGAAGGAAGGAGCCCTATGGTTTAAAACATCTTTAATTTTAAAGGGAAAACAGGACCGTGTCTTAAGAAGAAAAAATGGAGATTACACTTATTTTGCCAGTGACATTGCCTATCACAAAAATAAGCTGGAAAGAGGATTTTACAGAGTTATTGATATTTGGGGAGCCGATCATATTGGATATGTTCCCAGAATGAGGGCAGCTGCTAAAGTTTTAGGTTATCCTCCCAAAGCTCTTAAGATGCTTATTTATCAGTTAGTTACCTTAAAAAGGGGAGAAAAAAAAGTTTCTGCTTCTACTCGAGAAGGGGAATTTATCACTTTAAAGGAGGTTCTTCAAGAAATAGGCAAAGATGCTGCCCGCTTTTTCTTTATTTCCAGAACTGCTGATTCTCATCTTGATTTTGACCTGGAATTAGCTAAAAAGCAAACACCAGAAAACCCTGTTTTTTACATTCAATATGCCCATGCTCGAATTTGTAGTATTTTGGAAAAAGCAAAAAATATGGGAATCCTGTTAAAAGAGCTTGAAAAGGTAAATCTGGATTTATTAACTGCTCCCGAGGAAAGGGACATAATGAGTCATCTTGCTCTTTTGCCTGATTGCGTAAGAGAAACTGCTGATAACCTGGATCCTCACCATTTAGCTGTTTATCTGAAAGAGTTAGCTTCCCTTTTCCACTACTTTTATACCTGTCACAGAGTAATTTCGGAAAATAAAGAACTAACCAGCGCTCGCCTTATTCTTATAGAAACAGTAAGAATTGTAATAGCCGATGTGCTCAGTATCTTAGGAATTTCTGCCCCCTCTAAGATGTAACTTTATCTTTCCCAGTTTCAGTGAATGCACCTTTCTCTATAGTTTGCCAGTTTTTGTTTTCATCCCAAATTTTTTCCTGAAACCGGAGCAGAATCTTACTTTGACAGAAATTTTCTTATATGGTAATATTTGCTCAGTAATAAAAGTAAAAGAATAAATAAATGCAAAAAACTTTTGCTGTAGAGAGGAAAGATCAAATTTTAGGATTAATTCAGCAAAAAGGAAGAGTTACTGTTGATGAGCTCGTAAAGAACTTTGGGGTAAGTGGAGCTACTATAAGACGGGATTTAGAGTTTTTGGAGTACCAGGGTTTAATCACCAGAGCTCATGGAGGAGCTGTAAGTAAAAGTAGAGTATCTCTTGAACCCGATTACTTTGAAGAAAAACAAAAGTTCCTGGAGGAAAAGAGAAAAATTGGTAAGGAAGCGAGCAAATTAGTGGAGGAAGGAGAGGTAATATTTTTAGAAACAAGTACTACTGTTCTTGAGATAGCTAAAAACATTAAGAATAAAAACAATCTTACAGTGGTTACCAATTCTCTGGATATTGTCCGAGAACTGTATCAAGCAAAAGGAATTGACTTGATTATGACCGGGGGAAACTTGAGAAGAAGAATTCATGCTTTAATGGGTCCTTTGGCTGAAGTTACTCTTTCTCAAATGCGAATAGATAAAGCTTTTATGGGAGTTAGTGCTCTGGATATAGATTATGGAATGACTACAGCTACTATGGAAGAAGCTCAAACCAGAAAAAAAATCATTGAGGCTTCTAATAAGATAATAGCAGTAACAGACCACTCCAAGTTTGGCAAACAAAATTTTATCTTTGTAATTCCAATAGAAAAGATAGATGTAATAATTACTGATAAAGGAATTTCCTCGCAGATTAAAAAAGGGATGGAGAAAAAAGGGATAGAAGTAAGAGTAGTATGAAACCTGACAAATTTTTCAGATACGGTAAAATTTAATCATAAATGAAATAAAAAATAAGGAAATAAGTAATGGAAGGGATGAAAGCAGCTTTTTTTTATGGGGAGAGGAAGGATATTCGGTTAAAGAAAGTTGATATTCCTAAAATAAATGAAGATGAGGTTTTAATTAAAGTTAGAGCTTGTGGGATATGTGGTTCTGATGCTCGTAGTTATTTTAATGGAGTCCACGAAAGATACAAGATTCCGGTAATCTTAGGTCATGAGGTTGCTGGGGAGATATCTCAAGTAGGGAAAAATGTGGATGGTTTCAAGGTCGGTGAGCGAGTAACGGTTGCTCCTATTTACGGATGTGGAAAGTGCAGTTTTTGTGTCTCTGGTGAGGAAAATCTCTGTGAGAGAGTAGTAGTGTTTGGCTGTAATTTCGATGGAGCATACGCTCAATATATGAGAATACCTGCCCAGGGTATAAAAAGAGGGGTTCTGGTAAAGATTCCCGAGAATCTCTCCGATGGTGAGGCAACATTGATTGAGCCTTTTAGCTGTTGTTTGCATGGGATTTTAAGGGCAAATGTCGGGCCAGGAGATACTGTGGTAGTAATTGGAGCAGGACCTATAGGACTTGCCCATCTTACACTTTT
>JAUWJJ010000168.1 GCA_030607765.1 Candidatus Aerophobota bacterium | reverse complement strand
GGTAATCCTTTTGTTGGGATTGATAATTATGTCAGAGTATTAAGTTCACCTCGTTTCTGGAACGCAATTAGGGTAACTTTTACTATTATAGGTATAGCTCTCCCAATAGAGTTGTGTTTTGGCTTTGCCATAGCTTTGCTTTTTAACAGAAAGTTTGCAGGTAAGAAGCTATTGTTTCCTTTCTTATTTCTTCCTTTAATGATTAACTTAGTGGTCGTAGGTTTAACAGCACACATGGCTTTTAATCAATACTATGGTTTTGTGAATTATTTAATAGAAATGGTAACGAGACGACCTTTTAATGTTGATTGGTTTGCACACGAGAGACAAGCCTTGACTATGCTTATAATAACAGACATTTGGAGATGGACACCTTTTGTAGTTATTATTCTTTTATCAGGACTTACAAGTTTGCCAATAGAACCATATGAATCAGCGCAGATTGATGGTGCTAATAAGTACAAGATTTTCAGATTTATTACGCTTCCTCAAATAAAATATCCTATTTTGGTGGCTCTACTTATTAGGTTGTTACAGCTTATACAATTTTTTGATGTGCTCATGCTTACTACTCGAGGTGGACCAGGCACAGCTACTGAAACTGTTTCATTTTGTATTTATGAATATGCATTTTCTTACTGGCGCTTTGGATTTGCTGCTGCAGCAACATTTGTACTTTTAGGGATTGTTTCACTTATAGTTATGGGTTTTGTAAAATTATTAACTGGAAAAGAATAGTATAATTTTGTTAGGTTGGGAGGTTAGGATGTATAGTAATATAACAGGAAAAAAGTTATTTTTAACGATTTTGCTGTATAGTGCAATTGTAATGGTTCTACTTTTCTTATTGTTACCTGTTTTTTGGATAGTAATGACCTCTATTAAGCCGGAGAAGGAGTGGTTACATAGTCCTCCTATTTGGATATCGCGCACTCCTACGCTACAAAATTTCAAATTTGTATTTATAAATAACTTAAAAGCAATTCAAAATAGTTTTATCACAGTTTTAATAAGTGTTGCTGTTGCTCTTCCTCTAGGAACTATGGCCAGTTATAGTGTTTCTCGGTTCAAGACAGGTGGAAAAAATTTCCCTATCATGATTCTTTCTGCAAATTTTCTTCCTCCCATAATTTTTACTGTACCTCTTTTAATTTTATATAAAACTTTAGGAATGATAGATACCCGTAGGGGCTTGATATTGATTTATATTGCTTTTAATCTACCTCTTGTGATATGGATGATGAAGGGATTTTTTGATGAGATCCCAAAAGAAATAGATGAGATGAGTATGATAGATGGATGTACCTGGTGGGGGAGCCTTTTTAGAATAGATTTGAGACTGGTTGCTCCAGGGCTTATAGCAAGTGCCTTGTTAATGGTAATGTTATGTTGGAGTGAGTATATGTTTGCGCTGGTATTAACACAAAGAAAAGCCATTACTATACCTGTACGTATCTCTACGTATTGGACGCATACTGTTCAAGTTTACTGGGGGTACCAGGCTGCACTGAGTGTTATAGGTATAGTTCCCCTTGTTATCATAATTTTGGTTCTTCAAAGGTATTTAGTACGCGGATTAACGTTTGGAGCTATAAAGTAAAATATTTATATCTAATTATCTATATTTTCATTATACAGAGAATGGTGATAGAATCATCCCTAATTAACGAGATATTGGAGGGAGGTGAGTAAAGAATTTCCGAGAGAACTCTAAATTAAGTAAAGCTTACTATAAAAGTCAAGTGCAACTCTGAGAATTGAAAATTTAACATATCTCTATTAATAATGAGGATTTCCTCTTTTAAAAGATTCAAAAATAACCAAATTGTTCTTTTACAAATTTGTTTAAGGGTTATCAACTCCTTTTGTCCCTAAATTTGCATAATTGAGACTAAAGTTCATCATGCAGGGTATGGATTGGAGGTTGACTCATCTTTATTTAATCCCACTCTTAACCTGGCGAACGTGCAAAGTTTTCTCATTTTATTTAATGAGAAGGAGCTTTACCTTACCGTCATACAAGATGTGGCAAAGAAGAGAAAGTTAAGCTTTCACTCGGCAAGGTTAGCTAACTAAATGTTAGTTATAGCCTTTCGAGGTGATACAACTTCCTCCAATCCATAGCCAAAATTACCTTTTAAATAAGAGAAGACCAGGATAGCCAACTCCTATCTCAAAGGTAATTATAAGGCATTTAAAAGAGCAAGGATGCGTCCTCTGGGTTCTTCTAAATCAAAAGTCTCTACTTTAGAATTTGTCCTTATTTTAACCCAGGTAGGGTCCTCTTCATCAAATAGAACCACTTTGGAACTTTTTCTAAAAACCTCTAATAAATTAATATCTAAGTTAATGATCTCCTCAGAGGCAAGGGATACCTCAAGGGGCTGATTTAGAGCTTTTGCCTTGGTCTTAAGGTTACCGGTACCTACTCTCTTAGGGTCAAAGGTAGTTTTGTTCTTTAACATGTAAAAACAAATCCTTAGGAACTTATCCGCTACAGCTATCACTGCTTGCATAGGTTTTTTACCTAACACTTTAGTCTCATAAGTAAAATAGTCAGTAAAAGGTGGACAGCTTTTTATTAAACTAAAGGCAGCTAAAATAGAGGTTGTCCTTAAAGAGCTAATACCTTTTTTACTAATATATCGCTTTTTATTAGTTTGCCCTGAGCTATTTTCTACTGTATCTAGACCTGCTAATTTAACTAATTGGCGTCCGTTAGAAAATGTATTAACATCACCTACTTCAGCTATTACCTCACTGGCTAAAATAGGTCCAATTCCCTTAATGGTAGTGAAGGTTTGATTTAGTTCTTTGAGATAATTGTTAATGTCTTTTTTTAAGATACAGATCTGTCTTTTTAAAAGATCAATTCGCTCTAAGATCATTTGAATCTGCTTAATATGAGCTTGATTGTCAGTTTTAATACCTAAGGAAAACTGAATTTGAGATAGCAGCTTCTTGGGAGTGATCTTAGTATTATTAGTTCCGTAGATTCTAAATACAGAGGAAAGTTCCTCTAAAGAGGTAGATTCAAGAAGATCTAAACTGGGGAAAAATCTTAAGATAGCCATAGAGAGTCTACCGGTTATATCGGTAAAAGCATCTACTAACTCTGGACACAGCTCATAAATAATGGTTTTTAACTTTATCTTCTTGGAGGAACGCTCTAAGACAAGATCTCTTCTATTACGAACTGTTTTTTGGAGCAAGCGAAAGATTCCCAGCATAAATCTAGCGGGATTTGATTTACCATCACAGACAAGATCACAGATAAGTCCAGGGTCTATTTTATCATTTTTATTAGCAGCAGGATCCTGTGCTTTTCTTTTGTAATGAACCTGAACCGGATTAACTAAATGGACACTATAACCTCTATCATGCAGAGCATAGCCTAAAGGCTTCCAGTAAATACCTGTAGGTTCTAAGGCAAAGATAACATCTTTAGCTTTATACTCTTTCATAAGATATTTAACTTTTTCTAAGAGAAAGTCTAAACCTCTCTTAGAGTTATAGATCTTCAAAATAGGTGAGATAATTTCTCGAGTTTCTAAAATCTTTACCCGGGCATAGTGTCTTTTCTTATGGACATCTATGCCTACTACTAAAGTGGAAGAGTTCTTTGTCTTCATTGTAAGCTCCTAAGTTATTATTTTGCCTTTTAGGCAAGGAATATTTTTACCTATAATATCAAATATTACGCAATAATAAAGGTGGATAGGTAGATTGTATAATGTCTACCGCCCTACTTTGTTTAATAAAGATCT
>JAUWJJ010000156.1 GCA_030607765.1 Candidatus Aerophobota bacterium | reverse complement strand
TTAATTTACAGGGTCAGGTCTCAACATTTGACATTTCTCTGTGTACTTGTGGTGTAATGAATCAGTTTAATTTTCTGAAATGTCAAATGTTGAAACCTGACCCCTTTAAGAAAGAATTTCCCTTACCTGCTTGAGGGTTTTGTTTACTATATCTACCACTGCTTGAGAAGAAATAGTGGCTCCGGTAATGGCTTGGACTTGATTGGGTTTGAAAGGAAGCTTGTTTTTTATCAGCTCCACCAAAGGTAAAATCTTAAGGTTGTTAAACTGATCCTTGAACCAGGGGGATGTAATTTTTGCTCCCAACCCAGGTGTTTCTACTGATTCTAAAATCTCTATCCCTATAGTGTTATTTAAATCCGGATCTATGCCAATCATAATTTTTATTACTCCCTGATATCCTGCTCCCCCACCTTCAAGAGCATAACCTATAAGTGCACTCGAGGAATCCAGCCCTCTGTAAACTACCTTCTCTTCCTCAGTTGTGCTCCGGTAGTCTTTTTCTCGAGGTAAAACTTCTTTGGTTATGGTATTGTACGTTATAACATCGTAGTCTTTTGCCTCTGGTAAAACTTCAAAAATAGCCCACTGTAGAGCCTCTTCTTTATTTTTCTCTATGAGAGGATGTGTATATTGATACACACCAACTAAAGCTGCCCCGGAAATGATTCCTACAATAGATAAGGTAAGAATCATATGAATAGATTTTTTCAATTATTTACTCCCTAAGACTCTGGGTTTTATATAGTGATTTAAAAGAGGAACTAAAGCATTCATAAACAAAATAGAAAACATTACTCCTCCTGGAAGATCTCCCCACAAACGAATTACCATTACCATAATGCCAGCTCCAACTCCAAAGATAACTCTACCAGATTTAGATATGGGTGTAGTTACCGGATCTGTAGCCATAAAAAATGCCCCTAAGATAAGACCACCAGCAAACAAATGAAATAAAAAGGAACCAGAAGATAGGTGAGTTAAATAAGCTATCTCGCTAAAGATAGCTACTGTACCAAGATAAGATAAAGGAACTCGCCAGTCTATGTATCCTCGAATAAGAAGATAGGTAGCTCCTATAAGAAGAGCAAGAGCTGAGGTTTCCCCTAAAGAACCACTGACATTACCCAAGAAAAGCTGTAAGATGGGGGTGGATTGGGATTCAAACTTTATTAAACCTAAGGGGGTAGCTGTAGTAACTGCATTTAAAGTAAAAGTTTCTATCCAAATTGTCATTAAAACAGGGTAGGTTGCCATTAAAAAAGCTCTTCCTACAAGAGCTGGATTAAAGATATTGTACCCCAATCCTCCAAATATCTGTTTACCAATAATAATAGCAAAAATTGCTCCTAAAGCAGCAGCCCAGAGAGGAAAATTTGGTGGAAGGAGCATAGCTAACAAAAGACCGCTAAGAAGGGCACTTGGTTCTCGAGAAATTTCTTTTTTTCTTAACCTTAAAAACAGATACTCAGAGAGCATGCTAAAAAAACAACAGACAAGGATAAGCTCGACAGCTCTCAAGCGAAAAAGGTAAACACTGTATCCGGCTGCTGGCAGGAGAGAAATTATTATTCCCCACATTAATTTAGCTACAGTAACCTTGTCCCTGATATAAGGCGGTGAAGAAATAATTAACTTTTTCATTATCTATTCTTTTTCCTATCTATTTTCTTTTTACCTCTCGCGAGAATTATACCGGCTATATTCAATATGAACTTTTAAATTTTCTCTATCTTACTGCTGACACTTTGTATTCAGGAATTTTAGCTACTGGATCCAAGGCATCGTTAGTTAAAAAATTCACTGCAGATTCTGCAAAATGAAAAGTCATAAAAACTACCCCAGGGGAAGATTTATCGCTTATCTTAACCTTTGTTTTTACCTGTCCTCTACGAGATACCACCTTTACTATCTCTCCCTGAGAGAGGTTAAGAAAATTGGCATCCTCAGGGTTAATTTCCACTATCCCTTCTGGATAAATCTGGTTTAATCCCTTTACTTTGCGGCTCATAGTTCCGGTGTGAAAGTGAAAAAGAACTCTACCGGTAGTGAGAATAAGTGGATATTCCTCATCTGAAAGCTCTGCAGGTGGCTTATACTGGACGGGATGAAATTTACCTTTACCTCTTGTAAATTTATCTTTATGCAGGTAGAGAGTCCCTGGATGGGAAAGGTGAGGACAGGGCCATTGTAGTCCTTCTTTTCCCAGCCTGGAGTAAAGCACCCCTCCATAAATAGAAGTAAAAGATGCTATCTCTTCCATTATCTGGGCAGGATGCCCGTAGCGCATAAGATAATCCATTTTCTTGGCCAGTTCGCATATTATTTCCCAATCAGCTTTTGCCTGCCCCGGAGGATCAAAGGCCTTATTTATCCTTTGAATTCTGCGCTCTGTGTTGGTGAAAGTGCCATCTTTCTCTGCAAAGCAAGCTACAGGGAGAACAACGTGGGCAAGTTCAGCTGTTTCTGAGAGGAAAATGTCCTGAACTACCAGAAAATCAAGATTTTCCAGTGCCTTGACAGTTCTGGTAGCATTAGGGTCAGAAAGAAATGGATTTTCCCCCATTATATACATACCTCTTACCTTCCCCTGTTCAATAGCATGGATCATCTCTACTACTGTGAGTCCTGCTTTCCCTGGCAGAGAAACTTTCCAATTTCTTTCAAATTTTTTCCTTATCTCCTCATTCTCCACACTCTGATAGCCAGGATAAACATTAGGGAGAGCTCCCATATCACAAGCTCCCTGAACATTATTTTGTCCTCGCAGAGGATTTACCCCGCAAGATTCTTTCCCAACATTACCACAGAGCATAGCGAGATTAGCAAGGGAAAGAACATTATCTGTTCCTGTTGTATGCTGGGTTATACCCATAGCAAAAACTATCGAAGACTTTTTTGCCTTAGCGTAAATTCTGGCTGCTTTTACAATATCATCTGCAGAAACTCCGCTGATTTTTTCTGCCTTTTGAGGAGTATAATCCCTAACTACCCTCCTAAATTGTTCAAAACCTTCTGTTCTGTTCTCTATAAAATCTTTATCTTGCAGTTTTTCATTAATAATAACCCACATAAGAGCATTGAAAAGAGCAACATCTGTGCCTGGTTTATGTTTTAACCAGAGATGAGCAATTCCTGTAAGTTCTATCTTTCGGGGATCTGCCACGATAAGGTATGCTCCATTTTTTACTGCGGCTTTAATTTGCAAGGCTACAATGGGATGGGTCTCAGAAGTATTCGATCCTATAACCAAAATACAATCAGCCCTATTAAACTCACCAATAGAATTGGTCATAGCTCCCGAGCCAAAGGCTCTGGCAAGACCGGCAACAGTAGAGGAGTGGCAAAGACGAGCACAGTGATCTACATTATTGGTTCCAATGACTGCTCTCATAAATTTTTGAAAAAGATAATTTTCTTCATTAGTGCATTTTGCTGAAGAGAGCCCTGCAATGGAATCAGGACCATAATTTTCTTTAATTTGTTTTAATTTTGAGACTATAAAATTAAGAGCTTCATCCCAGGATGCCTTTTTAAATTTCCCATCTTCTTTAATTAAAGGATTAGTGAGTCTATCTGGAGAGTTAACAAACTCAAAACCGAATTTGCCTTTGACGCAAAGCCAGCCAGAATTAGCCGGAGCATCTTGAGGTGATGTAACTTTAACCACCTGGTTATCTTTAGTGTGAAGAGTAATCTGACAACCACATCCACAGTAAGGACAGATAGTGGTGGTTTTTTTAAGTTCCCATTCCCTTCCTTTGTGTTTTTTCTCTTTTTCAGCAAGAGCTCCTACAGGACAAACAGAGAGACAATTTCCACAGAAAACACAATTAGTTTCGGTTAAAGGTTTATCGAATCCTGTTGTAACTATGCTGTCAAATCCTCTTTTAGCAAAATCAAAAACCTCACATTGCTGAACATCACTGCATACATTTATACAGCGACCACAGAGAATACATTTTGTATTATCGCGCTCAATAAAAGGATTGTCGGCAATCAGTGGATAGCTTATTTTCTCTCCCTGAAAACGGGACGAAGATACACCCAACTCATAGGCGTATTTTTCCAAAAGACAATCTCCGCTTTTCTCACAGGTCATACAATCAAGAGGATGATTGGATATAAGAAG
>JAUWJJ010000048.1 GCA_030607765.1 Candidatus Aerophobota bacterium | reverse complement strand
CTGGGTGAGATAGTAGAAAGAGGGGTAGATGCTCTGGAAACGACTTTTAGCGTAGAATTTAATAGTTTTTCTGCCCTGGTAGGTATGATGATAGATAAATTTGGAAGTTCGCTCTTCGCTATTCCACCTTTAATCTTTATAGCTGTTTTAGCCCTGTTAGCCTGGCGCATTAAAACCTGGCAGATAGGTCTCTTTGTTATAGGATCTTTATTGTTAGTATTAAATTTAGGTTTATGGTCCTTGATGATAGATACCTTAGCTATGATTCTAACTGCTACTATAATTTCTGTAGTAATAGGAATACCTCTGGGAATTTTAACAGCTCACAATAGAGTTATTCATATAATTGTTCGTCCAATTTTAGATTTCATGCAAACCATCCCCACCTTTGTTTATCTAATACCGGCTTTAATGTTTTTTGGATTGGGAACAGTTCCAGGAGTAATAGCTACTGTAGTTTTTGCCCTGCCACCACCGGTGAGACTTACTTACCTGGGGATAAAACAGCTTCCCTCTGAGTTAACCGAAGCAGGAAAGGCCTTAGGAGCAAACTTCTGGCAGATGCTGTACAAAGTGGAAATTCCCAATGCTATGCCTTCCATTATGATGGGAATTAATCAATGTATAATGATGTCTTTATCTATGGTAGTTATTGCAGCGATGATTGGTTGTGGAGGATTAGGTAGGGAGGTGATGCGTTCCCTGGCTACTATAAATATAAGCCTGGGTTTTGAAGCTGGCCTGGGAATCGTTATTTTAGCTATGATTTTAGATAGAATAATTCGAACAGAGTAATTACATGATTCAATTAAATTCTGTTTACAAGATATTTGGTAAAAATCCTGAAAAGGCTTTAGAGCTTCTGCGGGAAGGAAAGAAAAAAAATGAAATTTATTCTCAAACCCAGCAGGTAGTTGCTGTTAATGATGTGACGTTCAAGGTACAAGCAGGAGAAACTTTCGTAGTAATGGGGCTCTCAGGAAGTGGAAAATCCACCTTACTTAGATGTATAAATCGCTTAGTGGAACCTACACGAGGAAAAATTTATTTAGAAAGAGACGGTGAGAAGGTAGAAATTACTTCTTTAGATCCAACAAACTTAAGAAAAATGAGAACTTACGATGTAACTATGGTATTCCAAAACTTTGCTCTTTTCCCTCGCAGGAGTGTACTTTACAATGTAACTTTTAACCTGGAGATACAAAAAAAATCTAAAGAGTACCGAAGAAAAAAAGCCCTAAAGATACTGGAGCTTGTAGGATTAAAGGAATGGGCAAATTCTTACCCTCCTGAACTATCAGGGGGAATGCAACAAAGGGTTGGCTTAGCCAGGGCCTTAGCTACAAAAGCAGAAATTCTGTTAATGGATGAGCCATTTAGTGCGCTTGACCCTCTTATTCGAATAAAAATGCAAGTTGAACTTTTAGAGCTGCGCCGCCGATTGAGAAGAACAATTTTCTTTGTTACTCATGATTTAGACGAAGCTTTAAAATTAGGAGACAGGATAGCTATTATGGAGGAAGGCGAGATAGTTCAGATAGGGATACCGGAAGAGATAATCCTCAATCCCCGAACAGAATACGTAGCTGATTTCGTTAAAAATGCTGACCCCTCGGGTGTACTTACAGCAGGAAAGGTTACAAATATAACTTTAGAACACAGAGGAAAAGTAGCTACTAAAGATACTAAATACTACCCTTTGGATAAAAAAAGTAGCCTACTTTTAGAATTGGATAGAAAAAATCGTCCCATAAAGGTTATGGCAGGTGATAAACCTATTTTCCTGAGAGATTATCATAATATAAAGGAAATTAAAGAGGAAGATAAACAGAACTGTATCTTTGTTGCCCCGGAACATACAGTGCTTAGAGAAATTATGGAGGTAAAAATTTACTCTGATTTTCCTCTTATTATTGTTTCTCAAGAAGGAGTATTTAAAGGAACTATTACAGAAAAAGACATTCTTCAGATATTATTAAAGAAAGGGGAGGAAAGGAAGGTATTGAAAAATGACTGAGGGATATTGAAAGTTTAAGGAAACTAATAAATTTGTAGTTTAGAAAATAATTTACTATTAAGGAGATACTGGAGATGGAAGAAAAAGGATTTGAGTTTATAGCTCCTCGTCTGATTTTTGGAAACGGACGGGTAAAGGAAGCCGGGAAGCTGGCAAAAGAACTGAAGGCAACAAAGGTCTTCATTGTGACAGATAAGGGAATTGTGGAAGCAGAACTGTTAAATGACCTAAGGAGGTCTTTGAAAGAGGTGGATCTGGATTACAGAGTTTGGGATAAATCTTCTCAAAATCCGAGAGATGATGAGATTGAGGGAGTGGCAGAGGCTTTCAAAAGAGAAAAAGCTGATTTGCTAATTGGTATAGGTGGAGGTAGTCCAATAGATTTAGCAAAGGCAGCCGGTATATTGGTTACCAATCAAGGACCCATTAATCAATATGAAGGACGTAATAAGTTTCATAATCCCATACCTCCCTTAATTGCTATTCCCACAGCTTCAGGCACCGGAACTGAGGCCTCTATGTGGTGCGTAATTACCGATAGTAAAAGAAATGCCAAGATGTCTCTGGGAGGCCCGGCAATGCTGGCAAAAATAGCTTTAGTTGATCCCACTCTTACCAAAACCCTCCCTCCAAAGCTAACAGCGGGAACTGGTATGGATGCCTTATCCCATGCTCTGGAAAGTTATCTTTCTACAGAAGCTATGCCTCCATCAGATGCTTTAGCCTTACACGCCATTAGACTGATAGCAGAAAACTTACCCAGAGCTGTAGCCAATGGTGAAAATATGGAAGCGAGAAATAATATGGCTATAGCAAGTTTTGAGGCAAATTTGGCGGCCAGTAATACTGGCTGTGGCTGTGTGCATTCATTGGGACATCAGTTAACCACTGATTTTGGTGTTCATCATGGGGTTAGTATGGGGCTAATAATGCCCTATGCAATGCAATTCAATACGATAGGTTGTATCTTTCGTATGAGAGATATTGCCGAGGTTATGGGTCAAGATACTGCGGGGATGAGTGATAGAGAAGCTGCTTTGCAGGCAATAAAAACTGTATATGAACTTCAAAAAGATGTAGGGCTTCCCACTAACTTAAAGCAGGTAGGTGTAAAGGAAGAAAAAATTCCTGAGATGTCTGAAAAAGCCTTCCACGATGTAGATATGAGCACAAACCCTCGTAAAGCCAGTATTGAAGATATAAAGAACATTTATAAGATGGCTTTAAAAGGAATATTAGAAACATAACACTGCTTTTTTAAAAAATTAACAAGGAGGTAGGAATGGTAGACTTAAATGAGATCAGGGAAAATCTAATTCAAGGAAAGGCAGCCCGGGTAAAAGCGCTTGTTCAAAAGGCTATTGATGAGGGGCAAGATGTAGAAAAAGTTTTGAGTGAAGGACTCATCTCAGGGATGGATATAGTAGGAAAAAAATTTAAGAAAAACGAGTTTTATATTCCCGAGATGCTTATTGCTGCAAGAGCTATGAAGAGAGGGATGGAAGTTTTAAGACCTATTTTAATTAAAAAAGATATAAAAAGTGCAGGAATAGTGGTTTTAGGAACAGCAAGGGGAGATCTGCATGATATTGGGAAAAATTTGGTAGGAATGATGATGGAAGGAGCTGGATTTGAAATAGTTGACTTAGGTGTTGATGTTTCTCCGGAGAAATTTGTTGAGGCAGCCAAGGAAAAGGGAGCTAATATTATTGGTGTTTCTGCTCTTTTAACCACTACTATGCCTGGTATGAAGGATGTAGTTCAAGTTTTAAAAGAATCCGGTCTTAAGGAAGAGATTAAAGTAATGGTTGGGGGAGCTCCAGTTACACAAAGCTACGCCGATGAGATTGGAGCTGATGGTTATGCCCCTGATGCTGCCTCAGCGGCAGATAAGGCAAAACAGCTTCTTGAAATTGCATAGTAATTTAAGTAAAAGCAAAGATAGACAGATCTTTGGATTTGCCTATATTGTTAATACCGCTAATTTTTCTATCAGTTGTTAACTATTTTGCGAGGAAATCAATGAACACTAAAAAAATTGAGCAAGCAGTAAGACTTTTCCTGGAAGGAATAGATGAGAACCCTACCCGGGCAGGATTAGTGAATACTCCCAAGAGAGTAGCTCAAATGTGCAAGGAGACCTTCGGGGGGAGTGAGGAGGAAGCTAAACTTGTTTTAACTACTCTCAAGGAAGAAAAACATGACGAGATAATACTTTTAAAGGATATTCCTCTTTACTCTTTCTGCGAACATCACCTGCTTCCCTTTATAGGTAAGGCTCATGTTGCTTATATCCCTGAGGGAGGCAGGGTAACAGGGTTAAGTAAGATAGCCAGAGTTGTAGATATTCTTAGCAAAAGACTGCAAGTTCAGGAGAGGCTTACCACTCAAATAGCCGATGTGATAGATCAAATTCTTCAACCAAGGGGAGTTATGGTGATAATTGAAGCTGAGCATCTGTGTATGAGTATCAGAGGAGTTAAAAAACCGGGAGCGATAACTGTAACTTCTGTGGTCAGAGGTCTGTTTAGAGAAAACCCGGCTACTCGCTCTGAGGCAATTGGTTTAATTGAGAAAACAAGATAAAATACTATCCAGGCAGCAAGAGCTAAAGAGTTAATTAAAAATTAGGAGTAAAAGATGGAAAAAGTTAAGATTTCAAGTGGCAAACTCCGTGGTATCAGGATGTTAGCCGATAAAGAGGGAAAATTTAGAATGCTGGCTACCGATCAACGTGGTTCTCTGCGAAGAATGTTAGGAGAAGTAATGGGCAAGGATTCTGGGGAAATAGGTTTCAAGGATCTTGCTACTTTTAAAAAATCCGTAATAAAGATTCTCTCTCCTCACTCCAGTGCCACTCTAACAGATCCAATTTACGGATATCCTTATGCGGCAAAGTGCCTTCCCAGGAATGTAGGACTGCTTTTAGCAACTGAGCAAACAGGAACTGAGCTTGGAGGTAAAAGCGGCAAAGAAAGGAAATCTCGCCTGCAGCCGGGATGGGACATAAGCAAAACAAAAAGAGCCGGAGCTAATGCAGTTAAGCTTCTTATATATTACAGAGGAGATGCTTCCCCTGAGGTAGTTCAATATCAAAAAGATACAATATTAAAAATTGGTGAAGGCTGTGAGGAGTATGATCTGCCTTATGTTCTGGAAATTGTTAGTTATCCTTTTAAAGAAGATGAGGGCAAGGATAATCCTACCTTTGCAAAAAGGAAACCAGAGATAGTAATGGATTACACAAGACAGTTCTCAAAGCCTGAATATAAGGTTAATATTTTAAAAATAGAATTTCCTGCAAATTTAAAATACTGCAGGGAATTCTCAAATGGTGAATTTGATGGCAAAAAAAGAGAATCTGTCTATAATCTCTCTGAGGTAAAGGATTATTGCAAGGAGTTAGCCAATATTTCTTCTGTGCCCTGGGTTATCTTAAGTGCAGGGGTAGATATTAAAGAGTTTATTGTTAATGTTAAATTAGCTACTGAAAGCGGTGCCTCTGGATTCTTAGGAGGAAGAGCAATATGGCAGGATGCTGCTAAGTACTATCCGGATGTGGAGAAAATGGAAGAATGGTTATCAACCAGCGGGGTGAATAATTTCCACAAACTTTATGCGGCATCTAAGAATGCTACCCCTTATTTTAACCATAAGAGTTTTAAAAGTTTTACTAATATAGAACTGGACTTAGGTGGGGAAAACTGGTATGTGAATTATAAGGGACTGAAGTAACGATAATACGATTCAGGTAGCCGCGAGGCTCAGAGCCTGCGAAAACAAGCGCAACCTAAAGGTTGCGGCTACTAATGTAGTGCAGACCTTCAGGTCTGCCTAAGAAACCAAATGTGGTAGTGCAGACCTTTAGGTCTGCCTCTTATCAGGTCTAAAGACCTGAACTACATGATATTTGCCTAAATTCATCAAGATGTAGTGCAGACCTTTAGGTCTGCCTATTGTCAGGTCTAAAGACCTGAACTACATGATATTCTTTAGGTAGCCATAATATGATTCAGATAGTAAAGATCTAAACTTGGCTTCTTCTTTTTTCTGCTAATATCCTCTAGGAGTGATGTTTTAATCTTTCCATTTACAATTCCTACCATAATATTCCTTTTTCCTTTGACTATTGCATTAACTGCTGAGGCTCCTAATCTTATTCCTAAAATTCTATCCCAGGCGCAGGGTGAGCCACCTCTTTGTAGATGACCCAGAACCACTACCCTTCCCTCATATCCTGTTTTTTCTCTTATTCTAAAGGCAATTTCAACTGCACTGCCCATTCTGTTTCCCTCTGCCACAATAATTATGCTGCTGATTTTACCTCTTTTGCGTCCTTCCTCCAATTCTGCACAAACCTCATCCAAATTGGTAGATAACTCGGGAATTAGAATATTCTCTACTCCTCCAGCAACACCTGACCACAGGGCAATAAATCCGGATGTTCTTCCCATAACTTCAACTAAAAATAAGCGATCATGAGAAGTTGCAGTATCCCTTATCTTATCTATAGCTTCAAGAGCGGTATTTACAGCAGTTAAAAATCCTATGGTAAAATCAGTTCCCCATATATCATTATCTATGGTAGCCGGAATTCCTATGGTGGGAATATCCCACTTTTCATCTAAAACCCTTGCTCCTCGGAAAGAACCATCTCCTCCAATAACTATAAGGGTACCTATTCCAAGTTTTTTTATATTTTCAACTGCTTTTCTTTGCCCTTCTTCCTCCATAAAATATTTAGAGCGAGCACTCTTAAGCACAGTTCCCCCTCGATAGATAATACCTGAGACTGAGCCAGCATCCATTATTTGCACATCATTTTCAATTAATCCCGTATACCCTCTTTTTATCCCTACAACCTCCAATTCTTTATAAATAGCAGATCTTACCACTGCTCTTATACAGGGATTCATTCCGGGAGCATCGCCACCACTGGTTAAAACCCCAATTCTTTTCATTCTCCTCATCCTTGTTTTCTACATTTTTAAGATTAGTTAATTTAGCTAAAAATTCCCTTTCTGTCAAAAGAATTAATCTTGAGATTCATCTTCTCAATTCAAAGTAGAGGACCTGGCTTTTATATGGTAGGCTGTACTTCAAGGGAAATCTTAGCTTAGGTATCTTGTTGTTGACGTAATGGAAAAAGAGTGGTAGTATAGCTTGCGAGTATATAAAAAGATGCTTTTTAGGGGAAAAATGATAGATTTGCGTAGTGATACAGTCACCAAACCTACCCCGGGAATGCTGGAGGTAATGTTTCGGGCAGAAGTTGGGGATGATGTTTACGGGGAGGACCCTACCACCAACCTTTTGGAGAAAAAAGTAGCTATCCTTTTAGGCAAGGAGGCCTCAATTTTTGTCCCTTCAGGAACTATGGCTAACGAGTTATGTCTGAAGGTTCATACCAGAGCAGGTGATGAGGCCATTGTAGAAGAGGACTCCCACATTTTTCATGATGAGAGTGGAGCAGCAGCGTCCCTATCTGGAGTTCAACTTTGTCCTCTAAAAGGGGAAAGAGGAATCCTTTATCCTGAACAGATTGAGAGAG
>JAUWJJ010000060.1 GCA_030607765.1 Candidatus Aerophobota bacterium | reverse complement strand
TACTTTTTTTTTCTCTTTCCACCATTTAATCTTACTGGGAGTAGCTTGAAGAGCAAGCTTTTTAGGGATAAGAAAGTTTCTGGCATAGCCATCAATTACGACAACTATCTCATCTTTATCACCTAAGTTTTCCAAGGATCTCTCCAGTATTACCTTCATACTCCCTCTCCTTTACCCCGTTAGACAACAAGCATCTAACGAGATTTATTTATAAGGCAAAAGTGCTACTTGTCTGGCTCTTTTTATGGCTCGAGAAAGTTCTCTTTGGTGCTTGGCACATACTCCAGTTCTTCTCCTGTTCTTTATTCGAGCACGATTATCAATGTAGCCTTGCAAGGTTCTGGTATCCATGTAATCAATAAAGTTTTTAGAAGAGTGACAAAACCGACAAATTTTTATTCTTCTCTTAAAGAACTTTTCTTGCACTAATTCCTCCTTTATTATCTATTCCTCTAAGTTAGGCTCTTTCTCTCCTTCTGCCTCTTCGCCGCTTAAAGGAACTCTATTTATCTCGTTTTCCATATTCTTCTCTACAACTTCCTCTCCAAAGGATCTCTTCAACCTCTGCAAAAATGTTACTCTCCAGGCAATTACTTCAGCTACTTTTCTCTTAATTCCATCTTTGTCTTCGTAAGAACGAATCTGCAATCTTCCCTCAACAGCTACTTGACTACCCTTGGCTAAATACTCCGAGCACCTCTCCGCTTGTTTTCGCCAGGCAACTACAGGGATAAAATCAGCTTCTCTTTCGCCCTGCTGGTTAGTAAAGGAACGATTCACAGCTAAAGTAAAGCTAACTACTGGTGTACCATCAGGTGTGTAGCGAAGTTCTGGATCCCGAGTTAAATTGCCTATCAGTATCACTCTGTTTAGAGCTGACATTTCCTTCTCCTTTTTGGTTTAACTTTTCCAAGGATAAATTTTTTTTCTTTACAATCATCAACCTTATCACAGAATTATCAGAATTGGCAAATTTATATAGACCTTCTACCCCAGCGGGTTCCATTTGGAGAACTAAAGTTATAAAAAATCCCTCTTTTTCCTTATTCACCTCATAGGCAAATCTTCTTTTGCCCAACTGGTTAATTTTTTCTACCTTGCCCTTCTTTTTCCCAATAAAACTCTCAATTTTTTCCAACAATTCCTCTTTTTTCTCCTCTTCCGCCTGAGAGTTAAAGGCAAAAGTCATCTCATATATCCCCATTGCTTTCTCCTTAATTAAATCTAAAGTGGATAACATCTCCATCCTTCACCAGATAATCTTTTCCCTCCACAGTTAATCTTCCTTCTTCTCTAACTTTTTTTAGAGATCCAAGTTTTAAGAGTTCATCTACAGTAATTATCTCTGCTCGAATAAACCCTTTTTGCATATCAGAATGAACTTTTCCCGCTGCCTGAAGAACAGAGGCACCTTCCTTTACTGCCCAAGCTCTTACTTCCTCACCACCGGTACCGGTAAAAAAAGTTATTAAATTTAGCAAATGGTAAGTCTCTTCTATAAGCTGATCTACGCCTTTCCTTTTTATTCCCATACCTTCAATAAACTCTTTTTGTTCCTCAAAAGATAACTCATTTAACTCCATTTCCAGATGAGCACAAATCTCTATCATCCTCTCATTTTTTTTCAGAATATATTCTCTTAAATTAACCAGTAAGGAAGAGGGAAAATTTAAATCTTTCTCTCCAATATTAGCTACATAGATTATAGGTTTTAGAGAGAGAAACCCATCATCTCTTATCAGTTCCTCTTTTTCTGAACAAACTTTTTTTGGGGATTCTCCTTTTTCCAGCGCATCTCTTAGTTTTTCCATTATCATCAATTTTTGCTTAGCTTCCTTAGCTCCTGATTTTACTAATTTATTCAATTTTGTCAATCTTCGCTTAACTATTTCCAAATCGGAGAGAAAAAGTTCTAATTCTACAATTTGTACATCTCTAACTGGATCAACACTTCCTTCAGGATGTGATATTTCTTCCTCGAAGCATCTTGCTACTTCCACTAATACATCCACTCCTCTTATTCTACTTAAAAACTCATTTCCCAATCCCTCACCTTGATGAGCACCCTTGACCAGTCCTGCTACATCTACAAACTCAATCTCTGCTGGGGTAACCTTTTGTGGATTTATTAACCTGACCAATTCCTCTAAGCGAGGATCGGGAACTGGGGTCATCCCCACATTGGGAGAAATAGTACAAAAAGGAAAGATAGCTACTCGAGCTCCTCCCTTAGTAATAGCATTAAAAAGAGTAGATTTACCGGCATTAGGCAAACCTATAATACCAACTTGCATAAGATAAATAACCTCTTATTTGGCGGCGTAAGTTTCCTCAAATTGGGATCTTAAGCTATCCAGCAGCTCCAGATAACTTCTCAGCCCTTTTTCCTCTGCTGAGGCACGTAACTTTTTGAGGGCTCTTTCCTGAATTTGCCTGATTCTTTCTCTACTTACTCCGTATTCTTTTCCAATTTCCCTTAAAGAATACCCTCCCTTTTCTTCCAGTCCATATCTAAGCTTTAAAATTTCTAACTCTCGTGGATTGGTTACTGTTTTTTCTAAGAGGTCTCTTACCTCTTTTTTTAACATATCAATGGTAAGCTTGTATACCGGGGGAGGACAAGTAGCATTGGGGACAAAATCAATCATAGGGGTATCTTTATCTTCACCTACAGGCATTTCAAGACTCACAGTATTTTGAGTTAGCCCTGAGATTTCTCTAACCTTTTTCGGGGATATATTGGCTCTTTTGGCAATTTCCTCAGCGGTAGGTTCCCTTTCTAACTCCTGTTCTAATTCTCGAGAAATCATAGTCAACTTCTTTAATAGATGAACTATATGCACCGGTAGGCGAATAGACCGGGATTGATCAGTAATTGCCCGAGATAAAGATTGACGTATCCACCAACTGCCATAAGTACTAAAACGTTTTCCTCTCCGGTAATCAAATTTATCTATAGCGCGGGAAAGACCTATATTTCCTTCCTGAATAAGATCCGAAAAAGAAACACCTCTACCAATATATTTTTTAGCAAAACTCACCACTAATCTTAGATTGGCTTTCATCATTTTCTTTCTATTCCACTCATACTTAGCCTTGATATTTTCCATTTGCTGAAAAAGTTCCTTCACTTTTCTCTGGTTACTACCAAAGATAAGACAGATCTCTTTTCTTTTTTTTTCTAAAAAATCAGATACTTCCCTAACTTTATCAATATTGTCTTTTATATATTCCAAGTCTTTGATATCTTTACCTTCTTTCTCAAAAAGCTCAACTATCTTTGGGTGCTTCTGAGCAATTTTAATTAATTTCACAACAAGATGGATTAATTTTTGCTTGTGTTTCTTTATTTTAATAGCTAACTTTTTTTCCTCATCTGGCGTAAGAAGGGGAGTTTTCCCTATCTCCTTCAAATATCTCTCTATAGAAGAGGAAGCCGAGTTAATCTTTGTTTTTTTATTAACTAATATTCCCTTTTAAATCTCTTAAATTTTTCTTTAGTTGTTGATCATAGCAAAAATATTCTCATTGGTCAAGAATTTATTATCGCACCAAACCTATATTCTTGACAATTAAGTAAAGGAAGGTATATTGGAGGATATTAAGGTCATTACAGCTCGTAAAGGAAAAAAAGATGATTACTGAAAAAGTTCCTCTTGATCAAATTATGAGGCAAGCCTACAAACACAGAATACTTATTCCTGCCTTTAATGTTGCCCATCTTCCTATGATTAAGCCTATAGTGGATACCTTAATAAAAATTCATACTTTTGGATTGGTAGAAGTAGCTCGTCCCGATGTAGAGAAGTTCGGAGCTAAAAGTTTCAGGGAAGTAGCAAGGAGGTATTATGCCTTAGCCGGCCGACAGTTCAGCCGTCTTCACCTGGATCATATTCCAGCAATTGATGAGGACGGAAAAAAAGTTGATTGGGAACATCTAATACGAATGGGTTTAAAACTTGGTTATGACTCGGTAATGATTGATGGATCAAGACTCAATTTGGAAGAAAATATAGCCATTACCCAAAGAGTTGTAAATATTTCTCACCAACAAGGAGTTCCAGTAGAAGCTGAACTTGGTGCAGTTCTTGGTCACGAGAAGGGAGCACTTCCTTCCTATGAAGAGCTTTTTCAAACCAAGAAAGGTTTTACAAGGATAGAACAAGCAGAGCGCTTTGTAAAGGAAACAGGGGTGGACTGGCTTTCAGTGGCTATAGGTAACATTCACGGAGCAATTAGTGAGCTGGCCAAGGATAAAAAAAAGATTTCTGCTTGGCTTAACTTAGAGCATCTTCGAGAATTGGCACAGGTTACCAAAATCCCATTGGTTCTTCACGGGGGATCAGGAGTTAAAAAAGCATCTATTATAGGAGCTGTTCAAAATGGTATAACCAAAATTAATGTAGGAACTACTATCCGACAAATCTATGAGCAATCTCTTTCTGAAAAACCAAAGGATATAGATACTGCCCAGATGAAGGTAGCTGCAGAAATAGAACGTTTAATTAAAGAAGAATATGAGATTGCAGGAAGCTGGGATTATCTAAGCAAATGGATTAAATAAATCTCTGGATGAATACAATCATAAAGGCTATCAATACAACAAAGACAACGGGTAAAAGGAGTAATTTATACCCCCGGGAAAGATTTGCCTTGAAATAATTCCTTGTCACGATAAGACATAAATGCACAGGGGAAAGGAGAACTCCTGCAAATCCACCGGCATAGGCTAACATTACATAGGTTAAATTGGGATTATTAATTTTAATAAATGACAAAAGTATGGGAAAGGCAACCCCCACAAAAGCATGGGTAAGCCCGGTGAGAAGACCAATAAAAAGTGGAATGGAAAACAATACAACTAAAGGAGAAATTCTTAAATAATTAAAGATTTCAGGGACCTTCGATAGTAAGCCAGAATTCTCAAGAACTCTTTTAAATACCATCACCGAAATTATTAAAAGAATCATCCTCAAAGATATACTATTTTTAAGGACAACAAACAGTCTTTTCCTCTTTATCTTTGTTGTTATGAGAACAAATAATATAATTATTAACAAATAAAGGATTAGCTCCAATTTAAGCACTAAAACAAAAAAAACAACAGCTAAAATAGGCCAGGCACTGAGAAGAAAACTACAAATTCCCTTTGCAATCTTACTTTTTTGTCTTCCAGGGGATGGCTCATAGGGAATTTTTCTCAGTCCAAATATACATCCAGAAAGAATAGCAGCTAATGTTAGAGGCAACTGAGCAAGCACGATTCTCTCCAAGGGAACGTTAAGGATTGCGCTGACTAAAATAAGTCCTGGGTAAAGCGGCCAGGTGTATTCCCAGATATGGCGAAACCAGTAATTCAGGAAAGTTTTATTTTCAGCAGTCAACCCCATCTTATTCCCGGATTCCTCCACAATAGGAGCTGAGAGCATCGCTCCTGCAGCCACAGGCAAAAGTCCTATCAACATAGAAGGGATAACCAGTGTCACCCGTCTATCTTTAATGAGTGCCTCGAGGGAAGAGTTAATATTCCTCAAGTTTCCTCCCTCATTTAAAAGATTACCCAAGATGAAGATAAGTAAAATGCTTCCCACCAACTTAAGAGTAGTAGGTTCAATCACAGCGAAAAGGAAATTTTCTAAAATTGTAGTAATCCGCATTCGACAGAGAATCCCCACCAAGAATGAAGCCAATAGTATAATCAATCCAAGATCAATTTTTTTCTTCATCAACTGTACCCTCATTTACCCTTCTTTGTAAGGCATAAATCCACTAAATGCGTCATTATACAAAAAATTGACGAAAATACAAGCTATTCTTTGACCTATCTTAAAAATAAGCTATAGTGAGTTTGTCTCCAAAACATTTACGAAACAAAAAGGTATTAACTTTATGGAAGCCAGAAAGTTAGCTAATTACCTAAATGAGCTACTTAAAATTAGAGAAATTAAGGATAAAAGTCTTAATGGTTTAGTAGTAGATAATACAGAGAAGGTAAACAAGGTAGCCTTAGCTGTGGATGCATCACTGGATACTTTTATAAAAGCAAAACAGGCAGGAGCAGATTTTCTCTTCGTTCATCATGGACTGTGGTGGGGTGAGTCTCTCCCTTTATCTGGAGGACTTTACAGAAGAATAAAATTTCTCATTGAGGAGAACATAGCCCTTTATGTAGCTCATCTTCCCTTGGATATACATCCTGAGTTTGGTAATAATGCTCAGGCAGCTAAATTACTTGCCTGGCCAGTAAAAAAGGACTTTGGGAATTATAATGACCTTCTTATAGGTAAGGAAGTATTCTTTGAGTCTCCTCGTAAATTAGAAGATTTAGTGAAAGATTTAAAGGATAAACTGAAGGTAAATCCTGTTGTTTGGGATTTTGGTTCCAAAGAAATTAAGAGATTAGGCTACGTTAGTGGAGATGCACTGGATCTTCTTCCCCAGGCTATTGAGCTAAGATTGGATGCCTATGTAACTGGTGAGCCAAAACATAGCTATTACTGGATGGCTAAGGAAGAAAAAATCAATGTTATCTTTACCGGACACTATATAGGTGAAACTCTTGGAGTAAAAGCAATAGGCAAGCATTTAAAGAATAAATTTAATTTAAAGCTAAAATTCTTATATCTTCCCACTGGCTATTAATTTGGTGTGAGCGCATTAAACCCGCCCAATGAATCAGGCAGCTACAATTCGCTACAAACCGCCTGATAAATCAGGCAGCTACAATTCGCCCAATGAATTGGGCAGCTACTTCTTAAGAAAATTTTAGAAAAACTAAACTATTACGGCAGGTCTAAAGACCTGCGCTACGGAGCATCAGCAACATCAGTAGTGCAGACCTTTAGG
>JAUWJJ010000029.1 GCA_030607765.1 Candidatus Aerophobota bacterium | reverse complement strand
TAGCTTTACAAAATGTTATATTGCAAGACCTGACCCCACTTTTTCCAGCTTCTGAAGGATTTTTAGAATATTTTTCGTTGAAAAAGGATTTTTAATTCGTTTACATCTTAAGAGGTAGAAGCAATTGGAAGGCTTTATCGCTCCTACCCAGATGGAGAGCTTTAATAGTTTACCCCGTTATCTAATGGGGTTTACCGAATTTAGGTTTAAATTAAAAGAGAAAGACTACCTTATTGAATCTTTCTCTTTGAGAGCTAATGGAACTAAAAACTTCGCTTATCTGTTCAATTTTAAATCGGTGTGATATAAGAGGTTTGACTTTAATTTTGCCCTCGGCTATAAAGTGAAGAGCTGTTTTCCAGCTATTAAAAGGTGGGAAAGGCTCCCAATCCGTATCATAAACTCCGTATAGATTAAGCTCATGATGAAGAATAGTATAATAGATTCTTTCCGTAATAGTTATGTCCTTTCCCATAAGACCCAAAAGAGCAATCCTTCCTCCTTTACGAGATAGGGATATGCTTTGTTGGAAACTTACAGAGGATCCAGCACTTTCTACAACCAGGTCTGCTCCTGTATTCTCTTTTAGAATTGCCCTGACCGGGTCCTCTTTTTTTGCATTTATACACTTAAAGATTCCCACCTTTTGAGCTATACGGAGCTTCTCCTGGACTATATCCACAACATAAACAGACCTTGCTCCTAAAATATTTGCAAACTGAGCGCATAGACATCCAATAGGACCACATCCTATAACTACCACCAGATCACCCGGATTTAGTTTCCCTCTTTTGATGGTATGCAAGGCAACAGCAGCTGGCTCTAGCAAGGAAGCCGACTCGTAATCTACAGTATTAGGTAGTTTGAGTAAATTCTGCGGGAGAATCCTGATAAACTCTGCAAAGCAACCATCTACCCTCGTTCCCATTCGAATGAAGTTATTACAAAGAGAGTATTTTCCTGCTCTACACAAAGGACATTTACCACAGGGAAGTACAGGAATAACAGCTACCCTATCCCCTTCCTTTACTCCTTGAACATCGAGACCAACCTTTACTACCTGTCCTGCACATTCATGTCCCAGAATCTTAAAATTGTAGGGTGAGGTACCCTTTTCATAGCGAGGAATATCCGAGCCACAGATTCCTGCTGCTTTAACAGCAACCAGCACCTCTTCTCTTGATATATTTGGAGAAGGCATAGATTCATACCGGATATCCCTTGGTCCGTAAAGAATTCCTGCTTTCATCATTTCTTTTACCTTTCTACCAAGTCTTCTTTTTTACTATCTATTTTAACTCATTTTATCTTTCTAATCAGGCTCAGTATAGCTAAGCTCACAACGCTAACAGTATCATTAGCTCAATATCAAAAACTTATAGCACATTAACTTTAAATTTCTATTAAATCTGAAATGATTTGATAGACTAAGCTATCTATGCCATATACTTATTAAAAAGCTTTTTTAAAAAATGCTTTAACTAAGCCCTGATTTATGTCTAATTTATTTTTTCTTAAGTATCGAAGAACAACCGTAAAATTGCCTTTATAGAGATTATTTCTCTACTGTAGGGCACCAAAAGTTAGTCCTCTAACCAGATGCTTCTGAATAAGCAGAGCAAAGGCTAAGATAGGCAGAACCGAAATTATTCCTACAAAACATAAAGATCCCCACATTACCCCTTCCTCTCCACCGATAAACTCAGTTGCTCCCACTGGAAGAGTCTTGGCCGCCGGTGAGTTAGTTAATAAAACGGCAAAGAGAAACTCATTCCAGGAAAAAATAATGCAGAGAATAGCTACAGCCATAATTCCGGGCATAGATAAGGGCAGGGTAATCCTGAAAAAAGAACCCAAAGTAGAGCAACCATCGACCATAGCCGATTCTTCAATTTCTTTGGGTATCTCTTTGAAGTAAGCGCTCAGCACCAGCACCACCAGAGAAAGATTGAAAGCAGTGTAAATAGTGATTAAAGCATACCAGGTATCCAAAAAACCCAGACGTTGCATAGTTTGAAAGATAGGAATGCTAATGGTAATGGGGGGGAACATTCGAGTGGAGAGAATGTAAAAGGCCAGGTCTTTTCGGCCGGGGAACTTGAAGCGGGCCAAACTGTAAGCGGCCGGCATTCCAATCAATAAAGACAAAATAGTGCTGATAACTGAAATACCCACGGTGTTCCGATACCACTCTTTGGTGGAGCGAGTAAACCAGGCCAGTTTCCAGAAATCCAGAGTAACTTTGTGAGGAATATAGATAGGAGGCTCATGATAAATGTCTATACGCATCTTGATGGAAGTAAGAAAGGTCCACCATAAAGGAAAAATCACCGTAATGGCTGCCAAAATTAAAACTGCATATACTACCACCTGGGTTGTCTGTCTTTTAAGGTTCATTCTTTCCTTGCCTGCCATTTTATTCCTCTATTATATAGCCCTTACGGAGAAGATAATTAGATGAGACAAAGATAATTATAAAAACAATTACTGACATAGCTGAAGCATATCCCATTTTGAAGGATTTAAAACCTATTCTGTATAAATAAAAGCTTATAGTTTCCGTACTACTTCCTGGTCCTCCGGCAGTTACAGCGTAAACGGTATCAAAAAACTTGATGGCATCCATACCTCTAATAAGTAAAGCAATAACAATAATTGGTTTAAGTAAAGGTAAGGTAATATGGATAAATCTCTGTAAGGCATTAGCTCCGTCTACCTTAGCAGCTTCCAAGGGGTCTGACGGCAGTCCCTGGAGACCAGCCAGTAAAATCATAAATATAAAAGAAGTCCAGGCCCATGTATCAATAATTATGAGCATTAATCTAGCCAGTGTAGCTTGACCAATCCAGTTAGGATCACCTGTTATCACTCCCAGATGCCTTAAAATATCACTGACTACACTTCCTCCAGGGAAAAACATCAATCTCCATATCAAAGCTATTACTACCGGGATAAGCATCATAGGGATTATAAATATAGCCCGAAACAGACCCCTAAGTTTAATTTTCCGATTTAAAAGAAGAGCTAAGGAAAATCCAATAAAAAATTCTATAGCCAGAGCTGAGCCCCCAATGATTCCAGTATTTTTAATACCATTCCAGAAAAAACGATCTCGCAGAAGTTCAGTATAATTTTCCAGGCCAACAAAATGTCTTATTCGACCAAAAGGGACGGAAAAAAAACTTAGGCGAACCGAGTAAATGAAAGGGTAAAGAGTAATCCCAAAGAGTATTATCAAGGTGGGAGCAAGTAATATGTAAGGATAAAATTTTTTTATTTTCATAAGAGCCTTGTTTAAGAGAAGCAGGAGGGAAAGTATCGAGAAGGATACCTTCCCTCCTAACTTGGAACAACTTTCCCTCTTCTTGATTTCAAGAAATCAAGAAGAACAGGGATTTAATAACCATTCTACTTCCAATTTGTCACTACAAATGGTGGAGCAGGCTTTACTCCCGGCTTGTAATAGCCAGCTTTTTCCATTAATCGAATCCAGTATTTTTCTGCTCCTTTCAAGGCATTATCTAAGGCCATAGATCCAGTTAGATACTCGTTTATAGCTATACCCAGAGAAATCTGGAGGTCATTAACCTCAGGAATTCTGGGAATAGCAGTGGCATAGGGAAGCGAAGATAGCCAGGCTTTTACTGTGGGATTAGCGCGCTGAAAGGCAGGACTGGTCAGAGATGAAATGTGAGATGGCGCAACGCCGGTTCCTGCTGCCGAATAAATACATTGGGTTTCGGCACTGTTCAGAAAAGCTAACCAGAGGAAAGCCGCTTCAGGGTTCCTGGCATCAGAGGTTATTCCTAAGGCAGAACCAGCAGCCAGGGCCGGAGCTATCTTGGCCTTGGGCCCTGAGCCCTTGGGAAGCACACTATGCCTGATATCCTCATCCCAGATTCTGGACATCTCGGGAAGATGGGCTTGTTTACCCACACACTGCCACTGCATTACCTGAGCCATTTTTCCAGCCAGCCAGGCCTCTCGGCACATAGCATAATTCCATCCAGTGACACCGGGAGGAGAATATTTGACCAGCTCTTTAAACATCTTCATGGCAGCCTTACCCTCAGGATTATTGAAATTAGGCTTCCAGTCAGGAGTAAAGAGAGTTGCCCCGTAGGCTCCTAAAATATCCTGGCCAAAATAGAAACTCCACATTCCTCGACCAGCTGGCATACCGAAACCGTAGATATCCATTTTCCCGTCACCATTGGTATCCATAGTCAGTTTCTTGGCATTTGCTAAAACTTCTTCATAGGTCTTGGGAGGTCCAACCAATCCAGCCATATCATAAACTGTTTTTCTCCAGTGCAGAAGGTGGCAATCGGAATCATAGGGAAAAGCATAGGGTTTGCCGTTGTATAAAGAGTAGCCTTTCCAGTAGACTGGGTGGAAATCAGAGACATCCACTTTCCATTTTTTCAAAAGATCGGTGAGCTCATAGAGAAATCCTGGCTCAGCATAAGTCCCCAGCCATTCAGCATAAAATTCCACTGCATCGTATCTTCTGGTTCCTGAAAGGAACTCCATCATTAGTTTTTCAAAGAAGACATCGGCTGGGATACCGGTTATCTCCACTTTTATACCGGAGAGTTCCTCGAATATATCTTTGAACATAAGAGGAGCGGCTATATCTACTCCTTCAGAGGCATGGCGAACAACTATCCCGGCAAATTTTTCTTTGATAGCCGCCCAGTCCTGCTGTCTTACCCAGTCCTTCTCATTAGGCACAAAATACTCAGGAATATTGTATTCCTCGATATATTTGGCCTCGATGAAGTCAGCTGGCTTAGGAAATCTGGCAAAAGCAAGAGAAGCTACTGTCAGAATTAAGCTTATCGATAGGACTAGCGCCACCACTCCTCCTCTCCATTTAGATAACTTTCTCCTCATCTTTACCTCCTTGTAGACTTAACACGATTCAATTTCTCGTGAAAATTCTTCACCAAGAAAAAGCAGTTATTCAACACTTTTTTCTTGGAAATTTTTTTATCCCGGGCTGGAGACCACCTACTTAATTTTTCACCTCCCTTTCGGTCTTAATCTCCAGCTTTTACTATGGGTTGTGTCTTTTCCTCTTATTGCTCTGGATACCACTTCAATTTTCTTCTCAACTAACGAAGGCTTAAAACCCAATCTTTGTACTTCCACAATTTTTCTTATTATACCTCAAATCGAAAGTAATTGTCAAGGATTCTATCCCCTTGCCATCCCCCAGTTTTTAAATAAAAATCAGATGGAGAAAGTGAGGTCAGGTCTTGCAATATAACATTTTGTGAAGCTAAATCAGACTAACTAAACTAACTGCGTTACAATATGATATGGTGAGAAGAAATGTGGAGACCTGACCCCTATATTTATCTATAAAGATAGAAGTACAGCTTAGCTGCTGGAGCCCGGAAAACACCGCTTGTTCAGGGCAACCCTAAAATTTCGGAAACTGGAGTTTTTGACTTGAAATATTCTCAAAGCTAAGTATAATAAAAAAGGGGATTTTTAATGAAAGAAAAACCAGAAGCGAAGTTGTGGCAAATAAAAATTGAAAAGGCTGAGGAAATTATGAAGTTTTATGTAGTTTCACGCCTCAAACCAATACTTATTCCTGAGTCTTACTTTGGAAAATTTCGGAGGTTGTTTGAGATAGCCCACAAAGGAGAACAACCTCAGCCGGTGTTTTTTATTAATAGAGAAGATAAAATTGAAGTAGAAGAAGTAGCGCAAATGTATGGTTTTAAGCTCAATTCAATTACTGAAAAGTATATAACTTTGGAAGTAGAAAATCTGGAAAACAAAGGTCTCTACGAAATCTTTCTCTTTAATCCTCAAGTAAGGGGCCTTTTTAAACTGGAGTATGTATTTGCTAAGGATAAAAAAGAGGCAGCTAATTTTGCTAAAAAATTTAAGAGAGACTATCAGGTTAGTGTAAGAAAAACAGATAAAATTGCTTGCTATCCAATAAATTTTATCGGGAAAGATAGGATAGTTTTAGAGAGAAAATTATGAGAACATAAGTTTTAAAAGGGGGATGGAGTATGGAAGGGGAGCTTTTATTAACCGGAGAAAGGATTTTAAGAGTTAAGAGAGGAGATATAACAGATGAGAAAGTAGATGCAATTGTTAATGCAGCAAATTCTCACCTGCAACATGGGGGTGGGGTTGCCGGTACCATTGTCCGCAAAGGTGGCAGAGTAATCCAGGAAGAAAGCAATAGAATAGGATATCTGCCGGTTGGCAGTGTTGCAGTTACAACTGCTGGGTCTCTACCTGCAAGATATGTTATACATGCCATAGGTCCTGTGTGGGGAGAAGGAGGAGAGGATGAAAAGCTTAAAAGTGCTGTTTTTAATTCTTTAAGAAAAGCTCAAGAGCTGGGATTAAAGAGTATATCAATTCCAGCTATAAGTTCTGGTATTTTTGGATTTCCCAAGAAAAGGTGTGCTGAAATATTAATTGAAACTATTGTTGAGTTCTTTAAAGAGAATAGTGACAGTACTCTTAAAGTTGTAAATTGCTGTAACATAGATGATCTCACAACTAATTTATTTTTAGAGGAGGTAAGGAAATATAAACGAGATTAATAATATGAAAATATAGAATTAACCATAGAGTGTACAGAGGTAAAATTATGAGAATAATACGTAATGAGTAATATGTGATGTGTGAGAGAAGAGTTTCTTTACACATTCACGCTTTTACACATCTACGCATTTACCCCTTAGCCTTTTAAATTCTCAGTGAATTCAGTGTCTTCAGTGGTTAGTTTTGCTTGACCTGAGGAAAGTAATATGATATTTTTAAGAAGGAGAAAAGATTATGCCCAAAATTAAAAGAGCTTTGGTTAGTGTTTCTGATAAGAGAAAAATAGTAGATTTTGTTAAGGGATTAAAAGATCTGGGGATAGAAATTATCTCTACAGGGGGAACAGCTAAGATCCTTCAAGAGGCAGGGGTATCGGTAAGAGAGGTATCCAGCTATACTCAGAGTCATCCTATGTTTGGGGGAAGGGTAAAGACTCTTCATCCTAAGATTCATGGAGCTCTTTTAGCCTTAAGAGATAATTCAGAGCAAATGGAAGAGGTAAAAAGAAATAAAATAGAACTTATCGATATGGTAGTTGTTAATCTCTATCCCTTTTCTGAAATTGTAAAAAAAGAAGGAGTAACTTTTGAGGAGGCTTTGGAAAACATTGACATTGGTGGGCCTACAATGTTGCGTTCGGCAGCAAAAAATTTTTTTAATGTAGCCGCCGTAAGTACTCCAGAGCAATACGAGTTTGTTCTTCGCGAACTAAAAGAGAATAACGGCTTCCTAAGCAAAGAAACCTGTTTTAAATTAACTGTGGAAGTTTTTGAGAAAACAAGTGCTTACGATAGCGCAATTTCTCACTTTTTGGAAAAAAGAGATGAAATGATGTTTCCTTCGACTCTCAATTTGAGTTTTAAAAAGAAACAGGAACTTCGCTACGGAGAAAATCCCCATCAAAAGGCAGCCCTTTATTGCGATTGGACAAGTAAGGAAGGGGGACTCTCTTTAGCTAAAAAAATTTGGGGAAAAGCTATCTCTTTTAACAATTGGTTAGATTTTGATGCTGCCTTAGCTATAGTAAAGGAATTTGACGAGGCGGCTTCGGTAGTGATAAAACATAATAATCCCTGTGGAGCTGGTTGTCGAGAAAATTTATCCGAAGCTTATAAGAAGGCTTACAGGGGAGATCCTCTATCTGCGTTTGGAAGCATCTTGAGTTTTAACCGAAAATTAGATGCAGCTACAGCAAAAGAAATTACTCTTCCTCAAAGATTTATTGAGGGAATAATTGCTCCAGGATATGAAAAAGAGGCTCTAAGAATTATAAAAGAGACCCGAAGTTGGGGCAGGAAAGTAATTATTTTGGAAGCCAATCTTTTCAAATCTAAAGAAAACGATTTAGATATTAAAAGGATAAGTGGAGGAGTTCTTGTCCAGGAAAAAGATAAGAAGGACTATTCCCCTCAGGATTTAAAAGTGGTTACTAAAAGAGCTCCAACATCTAAGGAAGAGGAAGATTTGTTCTTTGCCTGGAAAATCTGCAAGTATGTAAAGTCCAATGCTATTCTCCTGGCTAAAGGTAAAGAAGTAGTGGGTGTGGGAGCAGGTCAGATGAGTAGAGTTAATTCAACTTTTATAGCTATTCGAAAAGCAGGAGAAAAAGCTAAAGGTTCAGTTTTAGCTTCCGATGCTTTCTTTCCCTTCCCCGATGCTATAGAAGAGGCGAGTAAGGCTGGAGTAACCGCCATTATCCAACCGGGAGGGTCCATACAGGATGAGAAGGTAATAGCCGCAGTCAACAGGTATGGTATGGCAATGATTTTTACTGGAATGAGACATTTCAGACATTAAAGTAAACCCCGTTAGATGCTTGTTATCTAACGGGGTAAATAAAATTTATGTTTTCCTATTCTGAAGCTACCAATTATTTAAATTCACTTATAAATTACGAACAGATACCAGATTTTGTTATACATAAGAGATTTTTGAATCTCCAGCGAATGAGAGATCTTCTTAATCTACTGGGGAATCCTCATAGGTCTTTGAAGTTTATTCATATTAGCGGAACCAAAGGGAAAGGCTCTACGGCGGCTATGATTGCCTCTATTTTAACCTCGGAAGGACTAAAGGTAGGGTTGTATACCTCTCCTCATCTCATTGATCCCAGAGAAAGAATAAGGATAAGAGAAAAAATGATAAATAAGGAGAGATTTTCTCAGCTTATCTTTCAGATAAAAACAGATGTGGAGAAAATCCGTAAGGTTTGCCCCCATTTTTCTCCTACTTTTTTTGAAGTTTATACATCCTTAGCTTTTCTCTACTTTTTTTTAGAAAAAGTAGATTTAGCGGTAATGGAAGTGGGAATGGGAGGTAGGTTAGATGCCACTAATGTAATTAATCCTTTA
>JAUWJJ010000035.1 GCA_030607765.1 Candidatus Aerophobota bacterium | reverse complement strand
GATTGCTCTGGAGACTGCGATGGAATTGGTCACAAAATCAGAAACACAAGAGGGCTCGGAAGAATGGGTAGAAGAATGGGCATGAGACGAGCCTGATAAAAAAAGTTTTTATTCTCCCCGCCCAAAAATACATATCGGGCGGGGAGAGAACTCTTTATCTTAAGTTTAATTCCCTTCCCAATACTGTCCTTTCCAATCCTTAAACATTTTAGATTAAATCTTTTCTAAATTTCGACTGCAATCGAAATTATTTGACAGAACTTTCAAATAAAGTTATAATTTATTTAGAGTTAGCTAAAAATGGAGGAGATATATTATACCTTTAACCCTTGGTGGGAAAAAAAGGATTTTGACTCTGGAATTACTCGAGAGGAGTACTTAAATAGGATAAATGACCTTTCTAAAAGAAGACAAATAAAGGTCATTATTGGAAGTAGAAGAATAGGGAAAACCACATTTCTCAAGCAACTTATAAAAAGAGAATTTCAAAATAGATTCTCACTAAAACAGATACTCTATCTTGCCTTAGATCATCCACAGCTTTTAAAAAACACCATTTCTAAGCACCTGAAGTTTTTTCGTATACTTTTTATGCACGCTCGCAATAAAAGTAGCAAAGAATTCATTTAAAATTGGAAACAAGGAGGTGAGTAATATGTCCGAGGAGAAAAAACATAGGGCTTTACCACATTTACTTTTCCCTGCTTCTATGTTTATCGGTTTGGGCATTGGTTTAGCCCTTGGTAATCCCGGAGTTGGTGTCCTAATAGGAATGGGAGCTGGTTTCCTCTTAATGGGATTGGTAAGAACAAAAATAGAACCTGTTGAGGTGAGGATTCCCTCAAGTATTTTTGGTTACTTTGTTATTCTTTTGGGTATTGCTTTAGTTATCACCGGGACAGGAATCATATGGTATCTCGAGCTCTTATATCCATATATTGCTGGAGTTTTTGTTGCTCTCTTTGGCCTGGGGTTTATAATACTTGGAGCCAGGGCAGTGAAGAGGAGCTAAAAAAATCAAAAATCGCTGGAGATAATATAAATGGAAAAAGAAAAGATATTAAAAGTTGAACACACAGGAGATCATGAATGGGAATTTGCCTATCCTCCTCAGTATGATGAATTATTGGACAAGTTTGAAAAAGGTATTGATCTATGGAGAATAGGCCGTTTTAGATCTGCTAAGAAAATTTATAAAGAACTCATTGAGGGATTTCCGGGATTTATCGATGCTTATCATCACTTAGGTTTACTGTACGAAAAAGAAGGCCGGGATAGATTAGCTTTTGAAAGTTGGCTAAAGGGCTATCAAATAGGAAAACAAGCTTTTCCTCGTGATTTTACCCCTGGCAAAGATCTATTGAGATGGGGATTTTTGGACAACCGCCCATTCTTAAGATGCACTCATGCCCTTGGGTTATGTTTTTTTGATGGTGGTAATTTTGCAAAAGGTATTGAGCTATTCGAGTTTATAATATCAGTAAATCCTGATGATAATCAGGGAATAAGAACGATATTGATTGAGGGATATTTAAAAATTGGAAATTACCTGTCTGTCTTAGATCTATGCGATAGATATAGAGGTGATATTAGTGTGGAGCTTACCTATGGAGAGCCCTACGCCCTGTTTAAAATGGGTGATAAAGGCAAGGCTACTTCTCTTTTAAGGAAGGCTATAGGACTTAGCCCCAAGGTAGCCAGAGAGCTTTTAAAGAAAAGACATAAACAGCCTGTAACCCTTTTTCCTGATAGATACACTGTTGGTGGAGATGATGAGGCTTACTATTACTGGGAGAGAAATGATATTTTATGGGAGGAGCCTGAGCTTAAGAAATGGCTAATTCAAATTGCAGGGAAAGGCAAACGTTTGAGACATTCTGGATTAGACTTTAACGATTGGCATTAGAAAACTTTCATAATACTTTGTTTGCATTACTGATAAAGGACTGGCCACTATGGTAGTCAGAGGAGGAGATTTGTTTGCTGGGGTTACAGGAGCAGCAGGATTCATCATTCCTGTAGATTATATTAAATACTTACAATTTCATCAACTCTTATATTTTTGACTTCTCATTTTAAGCTATTATAATGATAATCAAATTGATATATAAATTAACAAGTTAATTCATTCTAAATAAGAGATAACAATATAGAGGTAATAGATTATGAAAAAAAGAGAAGAAATTTCTTAAGCATATCTTCTCAGGCCCGGATATCTGCTATGGAAAATCTTGCAAAAGGAGTATATAATGGACCCTATACCTTTGGAAGTTGTTGAAAGAACATGGAAGAAGAGGAGTATAATGCCTTTGCAAGAGATTCCCAGGCTAATTAACGTTATGCGAGAAAAGCAGCCCTTTGTTCTTGCCTATCTTTTAGCAGTAGAACATGAAACCTTCAACCAGGATGAGAAAGAGCAGCTACTATATTTAGGAGTAGTAGTCTGGCAGATAATGTCACAGGGAAGCAAACCACTAACTAAAGTTACAGGAGACACCTTAGATGAGGCAGAAAAGGCAAATATGGAAATGGTAGAGTCTCTTGTGGGTGAGTCAGAAACTGGTTTTATGGATATCCTTAGACAAGCAATTGGCAACTATCCTCAACCAGAAGTTTTAAGATATGTTGTGGAAGCCCTAACGGAAGAGCCAGAGGAGGGTTGTGTAATAAGAGATGAAAGTAAGGGATTTATATTGATTCACTTAAAAACAATAATTGATTGCTTTAATAGATAATTCAAGAGAAGGGAAAGCACAGCATAATGGCTCACAAAGAATCCGAAATGCAAAAGAAAAGAACTACAGAAGAATATTACGATTTCCCCTACTCTGGAGAAAGTTTAACTATACCAATTGCTTCAATTGACGAGAGAGAATCCTTTTTAATAGATGTATAAACAGAAGAGGAAGAATTAGACTTACTAAATGTACTTACCAGGAACGCTATCAAGGAATAATTATTCTTGTGCGACTTGATGTTGACGGACAACCACGTACCAAATCCAGAAGTAACTTCTGTACCAATTTCTTATCTTGCTCCATATAATAGACAGACTATACAATGTCCTCATTTACACCTATATGTAGAAGGCTTTATGGATAAGTGGGCAATACCAATTCCTTCTGACAAATTTCCCAAAGCAGACGATCTTTAGACAACTTTGGATGATTTCTTTCGCTATTGAAATATTGTTAAACCACCAATTATAGGAAAGGGGCTATTTATATGGCAAAAGATGGGAAAATGTGAGAACTGATATTGCAGATAGCAACAAAGATCAAGGAGGATTATTATCCTGAGAAAATTATTCTTTTTGGTTCGTATGCATCCGGGCATCCCACAAGAGGTAGCGATATCGATTTATTGATTATAAAGAATACAAAGGATAGGCTCGTAGACAGGATTACCCAAATATATAAAATTTTAGATATAAAAAGGGTAGATCTCTCACCTTTTGTGCTTACACCTGAAGAGATAAGGCAACGAATTGAAATGGGCGATCAGTTTTTTAAAGAAATCTTATCAAAGGGAGAAGTACTTTATGAAAAATAAGGAATCAAAACTAAGAGAAAAAAATGGTAGATGGCCAAAATCGAGATTTATTCAAAGATTGAAAGATAAAATCTTATGGTAACTGGCAAAAAATCTAAACATTCGGTAAAACCTCATTACTTAAAGCATAGAAAAAGATTGAGAGAAAGGTTTATGAAACATGGAATTGAAAGCCTACAAAACTATGAAGTCGTAGAACTGCTTCTAACTTTTTCCATTCCTTGGAGGGATACAAAACCAGTAGCTAAGGATATGCTTGAAAAATTTGGATCCATCAAAGGTATTTTTGAAGCGTCCCCTGAAGAGCTAAAGACCTTTCCCTATGTTAAAGATAAAGCCGTTGAACTTATTACTTTTATTAAAGATGTAGGTGCTCTTTATCAGATGGAAAAAGCAAAAAAGAGCCCTATCTCAAAGACGCCAAAAGAGCTCATCAACTACTGCATTAAAAAGATAGGTGATAAAAAAGATGAGGAATTCAGAGTAATTTACCTTAACAGCAAGTTTTCTATTATTGATGATGATACTGTCTCAAAAGGCACTATTGATAGAACCACAGTTTATCCAAGAAAAGTAATGGAAATGGCTTTAAAGAAAAAGGCCTGCGCATTAGTCTTTACTCATAATCATCCTGATGGTGACCCGCAACCTTCTGAATATGATATTAATTTAACCAAAGCTCTCGATTTAGCTGCTAAGGCACTTGAAATTATGGTTTATGACCACATAATTGTAACTCCAAGTAATTATTTTAGCTTTCGAGAGAAAAAACTTTTATGAATAAAGTAATTGAGTTAATTAAGGAGCACTTCCCTGATTTAAATGATGCTCAATTAAAGGCAATTACTGAAGCAGATGGTCCTGTTTTAATAATTGCTGGACCGGGGACAGGTAAAACACTTGTTCTTGTTTTAAGAACACTTTATCTACTTCTCTCAGGAAAAGCAGTTCCCTCTGAAATTATCTTAACTACCTTTACTGAAAAAGCATCATTTGAACTTAGAGACCGAATAAGTCAAATAGCAAGAAAATTAGGATATAAAGGTCAACTACACGAGCTTAAAATTGGCACTATTCATAGTATCTGTAGTGACTTTATAGACAAATACATCCAGCACACTCCTTTAAAGAATAACTATGTTATTTTAGATGAACTTACCCAATACTTCTTTCTTTATGAGAATTTTAATGAAATAGTTGGCAAGTCCTGTAATGATAAATTTCTCAATCGCTGGTCTACAAAATGGACTACTATTAGAGGGTTAATTCCTTATCTTAACAAAATTACTGAGGAGTTAATAGGTATTAACAAACTCTCGGTATCTTCAGACTTATTTATAAAGGAACTTGCTACTATTTATCGGCGATATCGAAAAGCAATGTATAATTCCAATAGAGTTGACTTTGCTAATCTTCAAAAGATATTCCTGGATTTATTAAATGATCTTACTCTGTACACCAAAATCAAGGGAAAAGTGAAATATATAATGGTGGATGAATATCAAGACACCAATTATATCCAGGAACAAATAATGCTGATTTTAGGAAAACCTGATTATAATGTCTGTGTCGTAGGCGATGAAGATCAGGCTCTGTATCGATTTAGAGGAGCAACTGTTCGTAATATTCTTGAGTTTAAAACTCATTTTAATCATTGTAGAGAAATTAAGCTTACCATTAATTATCGTTCTCATAAATTCATTGTCTCTGCCTATAATAAATTTATGGGCTCTATTAACTGGGCAAATCCTTCTAACAGGACTCCCTTTAGATTTTCCAAAAAAATCTTCCCCAACCCAAAAACAAATTTTACCGATTATCCTGCTGTTTTTTGTATTTGGGGAGAAAATGGGAATGATGAGGCACAGCGCTTAGTAAGTATGGTTAAGTTTTTAAAGAAAAATGAAATAATTCAAGATTACAGTCAAGTAGCTCTTTTACTGAGTAGCATTCGCTTAAAATACAGTAAAAGTTATCTTGATGCTCTTATAGACTGTGGCATTCCTTATTTTGCTCCTCGTGCTAAGGCTTATTTTGAGAATCAGGAAATAAAATTAATGCTTGCCTGTTATGCGGTTATCTTTGGATTTTATGATGAGCTAAAAAATTCTGACAATGATAAATTAAAAAAATTTGTTGAAATCACCCTACTTCTTCTCAAAAACTATATTGATTCTCCATTGGCTAATTATATCAAGAGAAAATTTGAGCAAATCTCAAATTTAAGAAAAGGGAAGTCGCTAAATCTCACTGTAATTGATTATTTTTATCAGTTACTTGCCTATAAACCATTCTGCGATTTCCTAAAAGAAGAAAATAGAGCAAGAATCCTATCTATTTTTTCAAAACTTCTCAATGCCTTTCAGATTTACTACCGTATTTCCCTGGTGACCTTCAATAACAAAGATATTATAAAGTTTTATCTTTTTAACAGTTTCTTTAACTTCTTACTTCAAGGGGGAATAGATGAATACGAGGACCCTGATAATCCTATTCCCAAAGGTTATGTTCAAATTATGACCATCCATCAGTCAAAAGGATTGGAGTTTCCAGTGATAGTAGTAGGATCTTTAAACAAAATATTTAAAGTTGGAAAGCAGGTTGATAGAGACCTATCTCCCTTTTGCCCTCGTGGAACTTTTGAACCAGAGAAACGTATTACAGAATTTGATAGGATGCGGCATTTTTACGTTGCCTTCTCCAGAGCAGAGAAAATCCTTGTCCTTACCACATCAACTGAGCCTAAATCTTACTTTTCCTCCATCTGGGATGGCCTTGACCAGTGGCCTTATGTAGAGAAGAAAACTTTAAAGGCTCTGGAATTTACCCCCAAACCCCAGTTTATTCCTAAAAAATCCTACAGTTTTACCTCTCACATAAATGTCTATGAAACCTGCCCTAAGCAGTATCTTTTTTACAGAGAATATCAATTTACACCTTCCCGTGCTGGGGCAATTTTATTTGGGTCTCTCGTTCATCAGACCATAGAGGATATTCATCGTTGGTCTCTGGAGGGAAGATTAAAAGAAATAGATATCCTCAGAATAGAGCAATGGTTTGAGCAAAATTATCGTGCTTTTTTAGCTTCTGGAATGCGTC
Source organism: Candidatus Aerophobota bacterium (assembly GCA_030607765.1). The sequence continues at coordinate 1,836 of JAUWJJ010000035.1, read as the reverse complement.
CTCTCGGTAAGACCCAAAAAGAGATTGCCCTAAAACAGGTTTTAAACTATTTTGGGCAAAACTACAATAATTTAAATAGAATAATTGAAGCTGAAGTTGATGTTTCAGTGGAAAAAGATGAGTATATCCTTGTCGGTAAAATAGACCTTCTCCTGGGGAAAGATGAAAAGTTAGAGGTTTTAGACTTTAAGACTCAGCCAAAGCCAGATGTAAATAATCCAATTATAGAAAGATATTATAAACAGCTTTGTCTTTATGCTTATATATTGAAAGAAAGGTACAATAAAAATTCTGAAAAGCTTTTTCTTTACTGGACTTCCGAGGAGAAAAGAAGGAATGCCTTAATGGAGTTTAAATATGATGAGGCTAAAGTTGAGGAAGCCGGTAGACATTTTGATGAAGTTGTGACAAAGATTAGAGCAAAAAAATTTGATGTTAAAGTTATGCCTGAGAATAAAACTTGCAAGGAGTGTGATTTTAGGTTTTATTGCTTAGCTCAAGGGGTTATAAAACTAAAATAGCTATATTAGGTTGAAACCTATGGTAGCCGTAAGCTTTAGCCTGCGTAAAAAGGAGGATTAGATGCCAAAAATTGATATCAAAAAAACCGAGCTTGTCTGGCCCAGTAAGTATGATGAAGAAGGAAAATTAAAACCAGTTGAAAGAGTAAGCCTTCCCTTTCAGATTGTAGAGGTGGTAAACGCACCCAGAATTGGAAAAGAAAGGGAGGAAAAACAGCTTTCTCTCTTTGACTTTTATGAGGCAAAGGAAGGCAACACCTTTGAAGAGGGATGGGAAAATAAGCTCATCTGGGGAGATAACAAATTAGTTATGTCATCGCTATTGGAAAACTTTGCTGGGAAGATAAATCTTATTTATATTGACCCTCCATTTGCTACCGGTGCAGACTTTAAGTTTAGGATTCAAGTTGGTGATGAGAATAAACAAGTTACCAAAGAGCACTCCATTCTTGAGGAAAAAGCTTATCGAGATACCTGGGGAAGTGGCTGGGATTCTTATCTTAAAATGATTTACGAAAGGCTTATTTTAATGAAGGAATTATTAGCAGATAATGGAAGCATTTATGTTCATTTAGACTGGCATGTAGGGCATTATGTGAAGGTAATGATGGATGAGATCTTTGGGAGGGGGAATTTTGTTGCAGATATTGTATGGAAAAGAGAAGTTTCACGGGGACGAAAAGCTCAAGCTGAATTTTTTGGGCACACCGCAGATTACATCTTAGTTTATACAAAAAGTTTGGGGTCTGGACAATATAAACCTATAATAAGGTATAAAACATACACTAAAGAAGAATGTAAAAAATTGTTTAATAAAGACGAGAATGGATATTTTACAACATCTCATAGAGGTACTTATTCGGATGCTATGATTATAGAACTTGCGAGACAGAATAGAGTATTTGTTACACGCAGTGGGAATCTCATTATTGAAGGTAACAAGGCAACCGCTGACAGAGGCACAATAAGAATAAAATATTATCTTGAAAAACTTAATGAAAATCTATTTGGCAAACAAGTGTACGTTGACAATATATGGGATGATATTCGTGGTATAGCTGAAGTTTCTCCTGCAGAACGAATGAGTTTTACTACCCAAAAACCCGAAGCCCTTCTAAAACGCATCATCCTTGCCTCCTCCAATCCTGGCGATCTCGTAGCTGATTTCTTCTGCGGTTCAGGCACAACCTTAGCTGTTGCAGAAAAACTTGGTAGACGTTGGATAGGCTGTGATTTATCAAGATATGCAATTCATATAACGAAAAAGAGACTCCTTGAGATTGAAAATTCTAAAGATTTATTAAGTGAGAAAAAT
>JAUWJJ010000136.1 GCA_030607765.1 Candidatus Aerophobota bacterium | reverse complement strand
GGAGTCCCTTTAAGGGAAGTATTTTTTTCAACCATGGAAGAAAGTTCCAGTTCTTCAGCTCTTTCTAAAGTTATGGCTATGCAAATTAATCCCCGGGCGTACTTACTCATAAAGTTTATCACTTCAGCGGTAGCACGAGAGGCAGGTATTATTAAATCACCTTCATTTTCTCTATCCTTATCATCTACCACTATAGAAGGCTTACCTTCTTTAAAATCCTCTAAAATTTCCTCAATGGTATCGAAATTATTCATTTTTATTTCTCATTAATATCCTGCTCTTCTCAAAAAATTCCTGCTAATGCTATCTACACGGAGGGAAGTGGAAGAGAGTCCAAGTTTTTTTTCTGAAGAAAGAATCTGTTCAATATATTTGGCTAATATATCTACCTCTAAGTTAAGTTTATCTCCCTCTCTTTTCTCTCTTAAATTGGTATGCTCTAAAGTAAAGGGAATAAGACAAACAGTAAAGTCCTTCTCTCTTTTCTCAGCTATGGTTAAGCTTATTCCTTCAAGAGCCGCTCTTGCCTGGTTAGTTATGAATTTCATTAGGTTTAAAGGTACCTCTATTTGCATTATCCATTGACCCGAATCTCGTAGTATCCTCCTTATAACTGCTACCCCATCTATATCTCCGGTTACCAGGTGTCCACCCAACCGAGTAGTGGGCAAAAGGGACCTTTCTAAGTTAACCTTATCTCCAGCTCTTAAATTTCCCAGGGTTGTTTTGCTTAAAGTTTGATTAATTACCTCAACGGTAAAGCTACTCTTTTCTGTATTTATTACCGTAAGGCAAACACCATTAACTAATATACTATCAGATTCTTTTGTATCTTTTAAAATCTCTTTCGCCTTTATCTTTAGGCTAAATAAAGAGGAAGTAAACTTTAGACTTTCCACTATTCCCACCTCTTCTACCAATCCAGTAAACATAACCTCACCTTACAAACTAATTTATATTAGAAACAGAGAAGGCTTTTCCAATCCTCTTTTTACTTCCTGAAGAAACTTTGCTCCCAGATATCCATCAACAACTCTGTGGTCGCAGGAAAGAGTCATTTCCATAATTGGAGCTACAACAATTTTTTCTTTCACCACTACAGGCTTTTCCTTAATTTCTCCTGTAGCTAAAAGGGCAACCTGAGGAGGATTAATAATACCTATAAAAACTTTCACTTTCATCATCCCTAAATTAGAAAGGGTGAATGTTGCCCCTTCCACTTCCTCCAAGCTAAGTTTATTCTCATTGGCTTTGCTCACCACATCTATCCGATCCTTAGCTATTTGAAATATATCCTTTTTATCCGCATCCTTAATTACAGGGACAATTAATCCTTTTTCTGTGGTTGTTGCCAGTCCTATGTTTATCCTGGAAAAACTAATTACCTCTCCTTCTTCAAAATGGGAATTAATTCTGGGAAATTTACTTAGAGCGCGGGCACAAGCTTTAATTAATAGATCAGTATAGGAAAGACGGTTACCTTTTTCTTTTTCAAATTTCTTCAGTAAATCATTGCGAAGCTTCACAGCTTCTAAGAAATTAACCTCGCTGGTAAGGTAAAAATGGGGTATTTGTTTTTTGCTCTCCTGCATTCTCTCAGCCATAATCTTCTCTAATCTGGATAAAGATCTCTTAGCTAAAGGTATACCCTCTTTTTTAGCTTCTTTTTCCTTGGCAGTTCCCAAGATATCTTCCTTTACTATTCTACCTCCAGGTCCTGTTCCCTTTATAGTGGAAAGGTCAATTTTCTTCTCCTTAGCTAATTTTTTAGCTAAAGGAGAGGCTTTCATAAGAATAAATTCTTTTTCAGCTTTCTCTACTGTTTCAGTTTCTACCTTTTTTTCTTCCTTTAGAGAAATGGGCTCATCCATACTGCTGGCAATATAGGCGATTATCTCCGCAACAGCGATAACCTCACCTTCTTGAGCTACAATTTTTCTTACCACCCCTGAGGTAGTAGCCTCTACTTCCATATTAGCCTTATCAGTAGCAATTTCTAAAAGAGGTTCACCTTCCTTTACTCTATCCCCCTCCTTTTTTAACCACTTTACAATTTCTCCCTCTTCCATAGTTTCTCCCAATCTGGGCATTATAACTTTAGTTACCACAATCATTCTCCTTGTAGTTTACAACATACTTTCTACTGTTTTAATAATTTTGTCCTCATCAGGTAAAAAAGCCTTCTCTAAAATTGGTGCTGCTGGAGGAGGTACATCTGGGGCAGCTACTCTTAAAATAGGTCCATCCAGATAGTCAAATGCTTTTTCCTGGAGTTTAGCTGCCACCTCTGCTCCAAATCCCATGCACTGAACAGCCTGATGAACTACTAAGGCTCGCCCAGTTTTCTTGACTGAATCAACAAGGGTTTGCTCATCAAAAGGATAAAGTGTTCTTAGATCAATTACCTCTGCTTCAACACCTTTCCCGGCTAACTCTTCTGCTGCCTTCAGGGCAATAGACACCATATACGACCAGCTAATTATAGTAACTTTTTTGGACGATTCCTTCTCAATTTTTCTCCTAATTGCAGCTTTGCCAAAATGTATTAAATAATCATCTTTGGGAACTAAACTCTTCCCACGGGGATGACTATAGAGATTCTGATGTTCAATAACTACTACAGGATTTTTATCTCTGATGGCCATTTTTAACAGTCCCTTTGCATCATAAGCATTAGAAGGCATAACAATCTTTAGACCCGGAAAATGAGCTATTATAGCCTCTAAACTTTGAGAATGTTGACCAGCATAACCTTTACCACCACCAATGGTTGTTCTTATAACTAAGGGTATGGTTGGCTGCCCTCCAGACATATACTTCCATTTCGCTGCTTGATTGGCTAACTGATCCATAGCTTGAAGAATAAAATCAATATACATTATCTCTACGACCGGTTTTAAACCTTTCAAGGCTGCCCCCATGCCACTACCAATTATTCCTGCCTCAGAAATAGCTGTATTGAAGATACGATCCCTACCAAATATCTTTAGAAGCCCTTCAGTGGCATGAAAGGCTCCGCCATAATCAGCAATATCCTCTCCCCGGAGGATAACTCTGGTATCTCGCCTCATTTCCTCAAATAGTGCTTCAATCACTGCTTCTCGGTAAGTTATCTCTATGTTCGGGTCTCTATCTAAAAAAGCTGGGTTATGAACAATAACAGACTGTCTAAATTTATCCGGAACTTCCTTTGAGATAGAGCGAGTAAACAAACCCCGATACATATCTTTTGGATTGGGACTGGTAGCTTCAGCTGCTTTTATAGCCATAGCTTCATTTCTTTCCCTTGCCTTTATTTTTAACTGCTCTATTTTCTCTTTCGTAATCAGGTTCTCCTCAACTAACTTCTTTGAATAAGTTTCAATGGGGTCCAATCTCTCCCAAGCTTGCAGTTCCTCTACAGTCCGATACGTTTCATCTTCCTTTTTATCCAGTCTATCGCTTAAAGAATGACCTTTGTAGCGAGTGCACCAGAACTCCAAGAGGCAAGCCTCCATCCTTTTCCTGGTATTAACAATAGCCCTTTGAGCTGCATCCATCACAGCTAACACATCCATTCCATTCACAATTTCCGCATGCATTCCATACTTGTTATACCCAAATGCTCTTTCAGATAAAAACTCTATCCCTGTAATCTCTCCTTTTTGCTGGCCGGTCATGCCATACTGATTATTCACAATGCCAAAGATGACAGGAACTCCCATCCTCTTCTTCATCAATCCATTTGTAAATTGATCCATAGTGGCCATATTCATTGCTTCATGGGCGATTCCATTATTATACGCACCATCTCCGGCAAAACAGAACACTACTGTTCCATCACTAAAAGCTCGAGAAGCAATCCCTGCCCCTACAGCCATACCTAAACTACCTCCTACAATAGCATTCGCTCCTAAATGTCCTTTGCTAAAGTCAGCAATGTGCATACCTCCCACTCTACCATGACAGTACCCTTCTTCTTTGCCAAAAAGTTCAGCTAAAGCTCGAAATAGATGCAATTGAAGAGCTTGCTGGATAAGTTCATCTCTGGTTTTGTTTTGGAGGGACAGTTCCAGATAATTTTGAATTTTTTTATCACTCTCTATAAGCCTAATTAAGCTTTTCTCATTCATTTGTTTAATGGCAAAATATCCCTTGGATAAGCTATCTCCATGACCTCGATGAGAAGAGGTAATGCAGTCTTGCATCCAAAGATTAGCTATTGCTCCCGTAGAAATAGCTTCCTGACCAATAGACAGATGAGAAGCTCCTAAATAAAGGTATCTTAAAGAACCATACTTTCCCTTCCTATCCTTTAGCTCCACTATCATCTGTTCAAAATTCCTAATTAAAAGCATGCATTCAAGAATATCCAGACATTTTTGAGAAGTGAGGTTTCCCTCCTCTATCTCCTGTTGGATAGACTTGTCATACTGAAACTTGGGAATCTTTCCCCCCACCCCAACGAACCCGGGGGTAAAATCAGGCACAACATTAATTTCTCTAACCATTTTAAATCCTTTTTTATATAAATTCTAAGAGAGAAAGAGGGCTTGTCAAGCTCACTGCATTGTAACAATGTAGTGCAGACCTTTAGGT
>JAUWJJ010000094.1 GCA_030607765.1 Candidatus Aerophobota bacterium | reverse complement strand
GGTTTAAACGTCACGTTATGTTAGTGGGATCTAAAATTTATAACGTATGTTTTGGTAACCTTTTGAATACTATTATTTTAGCTGTGATTCTGTGTGGAGTGATAATTTTCATTTTTCTGCGCAGTTTCAGAAGTACCATAGTTGTTTTGATTTCTATACCTGTTTCCATCATCGCCACCTTTATTGTAATGAATTTATTCGGGGTAACTATGAACATCGTCTCTATGGGAGGGCTGGCTCTGGGAGTGGGTCTTTTTGTAGATAATTCCATTGTAGTTCTGGAAAGTATATTCCGTCATCGAGAGAGAGGGGAACCGGCTGGTCAGGGAGCTATTATTGGTTCATCAGAGGTAGCCACTGCTATTACTGCCTCTACTCTAACCACAATTTGTGTATTCTTCCCCATAGTCTTTGTTCCGGGTATAGCCGGTCAGATCTTTCGGGATATGGCTCTTACCATAACCTTTTCTTTATTAATTTCGCTTTTTGTGGCTCTTACCCTGGTTCCCTTAGTTTCATCACGCATCCTGCACCTTAGTGATTCTCAAAACAAGGGTTTAACTTATTCTCTGGGCAGCTTCACTGAAAAGGGCATTTACATATACGATAAGATACTTAACTGGTGTTTAACTTACCGCAAACGGGGTTTAGCTATCACAGGAGGAATTTTCCTTCTGAGCATGTTTGTTCTTTTCAAACTTGTAGGAGTTTCCTTTATCCCGGAAATGGATACAGGTTCAATTGACATAAATATAAAAATGCCGGTGGGAACAAGATTAGAGGAAACGAATAAAACTTTCCAGAAAGCTGAGGAGATAATAAGAGAAAAAGTTCCGGAGCTAAAGACCTTATACATAGACTTAGGGGCGGGAAGTGGTTTGGCAGCTTTTTGGAGCGAAGGCTCCCATGCTGGCATCATAAGCTTAGAACTGGTGGATAGAAGCAAGCGCAAAAGATCTACTCAACAAATCGAAGCCCAACTACGCAAAATTCTCTCTTCAGATCTTCCGGAAACTGAGGTAAAATTTACCTCAGGTATGCACGCTGGAGGAATGGGAACTCCTACCGGGGCCAATATAGAAATCTATGGATACGATTTAACCAAACTTCGCCAAATATCCCATCAGGTAGAAGAGGAGATAAAAAATGTATCTGGGGCTATGGATGTTGAGAACAGTATGGAAAAGGAAGGTCGTCCCCAAATCAGTATTGAGTATAATAGAGATAAGCTATATGATTTTGGTCTTTCCACTTATTATGTGTCTCAACTGATAAAAACAGCTATTCAAGGATCAATCGCCTCCCTGTATAAGGAAAAGGGGATAGAATACAACATTCTGGTAAGAATGAAAGAAAAAGATAGATCCAAAATTGAGGATATAGGGAATCTAAGAATACTCACTCCCAAGGGAGTATATATTAAATTAGCCGATGTAGTAGATATAAATTATACTCAAGCTCCTTTGACAATAGAAAGAAAAGACCAGCATCGAATGGCCGATGTATCTTTTCGGGCAGTGGGAAGAGCTCTGGGGGATGTTCTTGATGATGTTGAAACTAAGGTTTCCAAGACTGACTTTCCTCCTGACTTTCGCTGGGAAACAGGAGGAAGTGGAGAGGATATGCGAAAATCTATAATCTGGCTGGTTTACGCTCTAATAGTAGGAATGCTTTTAGTTTATATGGTTATGGCTTCTGAGTTTGAATCTTTAAGAGACCCTTTTATTATGTTCCTTACCATTCCTCTATCTCTAATAGGAGTAACCTGGATGCTTTTTATAACCGGTACTACTTTAAGTGTAGTTTCTATGATTGGGATAATAATGCTGATGGGTATTGTAATTAACAACTCCATTGTTCTGGTTGATTATACCAATCTTTTACGTCAAAGAGGCAGAGGTGTTCATGAGGCAGTGAGAGAAGCCGGAAGAATCAGATTTCGTCCCGTGTTAATGACTGCTTTGACCACTATTTTAGCTATGACTCCCCTGGCTTTACAAATAGGGCCTGGAGCGGAAAACTGGGCTCCTATGGCTCGCTCGGTTATCGGAGGGCTTATAGTAGGAACATTTATCACCTTGCTTATTATCCCGGTAATTTATACCCTTTTTGAAGAGAGAAAAGAAAAGTCAAAGAAATTAACCACTGAGAACACTGAATTCACTGAAGATTTTAAGAAAACTTAGGGAAATGTTCTTCAGTAGCGAGTTAGAGTTATAAATTTCTAGACCTCAAGAAAAGGGAGGCGAGACATTTACCTACCAATAAAATAAGGATCTCTTCTACGGATAGGGGCGACTTTAGTCGCCCTTGATAATTTATAAATTCCTATGCATCAAGAAAAGTTTAAGGAAGGCAACAAAAATGTATCTTTTTTTCATTGTTTACGAGCATGTACTTGATGGAGAGGTAACCACTCTTCTGGATAAGCTAAAACTTAATAGATATATTAAGTGGGATAAGGTTAAAGGTGAGTGGAAGGGAAAGCATATGGGCACTCATATCTGGCCCGGGGAGTACAACACCATTTTAGCTATGGTAAAAGAAGGGGAGACTGAGGAACTAAAGAAACAGATAAAAGGACTTCAACAAAAATTTCCTGCTGATGAGATCTGGGGCTGGGTGAGTTCTCTGAAAGAGACAGTATAGATAGAAAAAGGGGACAGATTTATTTTTTCTTAAAAATAAATCTGTACCCTTTTTACTTTTTATTATAATTTTTGAGGTAAGAGATTGTTGATACTACTTATAGGATTGGGAATAGTGGTTGGATCTATGGGATGGATTTACTGGCCGGAGATTATTGGAGCTGGTTGGAGTCCTACCCCAATAGAGAATGTTAAAAAAATGCTAAAGATAGCTGAGGTAGGAAAAGATGATGTGGTATATGATCTGGGGTGTGGAGATGGTAGGATAATAGCTATCGCTGCTAGTGAGTTTGGTGTAAGAGCAGTTGGCATAGAAGCAGATCCTTTGCGTTTTTTATTTTCTTTTGTAAGGATAAAAGTATCTGGGTTGGGAAACAAGGTTAAGGTTATTTGGGGAAATTTCTTTCATGTAAATTTAGAGGAGGCAACAGTAGTAACTGTTTTTCTTTCTAACAAGGCAAATAGAAAGCTCAAGGAGAAGCTACGAAGAGAACTTTCCCCGGGGACTCGTATAATTTCCTATTGCTGGATTTTCGATGGATGGAAGCCGGTTAAAACTGATCCTTCTTCTCACCTTTATATGTATCAAATTGAAGATTAAAGAAAAAAAAAGAGGACAGATTTATTTTTTGATATTTTTTGGTAGAAAGAAAAAATAAATCTGTCCTCTTTTCTGCTTTTTCTGATAAACTTAGGCAGACCTAAACCTCGTTAGATGTTTGTTATCTGACGGGGTTTACCTTTCAATATAAATGGTTTGCGTAGGGAAGGGGATCTTAATCCCTTCTTTTTGCACCTGCTCATAAGCTAAGGATATAACCCCATCTGTAATTTTAATCCTGTCCCTGTAATTCTCAATCCAAAATATAAGGTGAAAATTAAGGGAAAAATCAGCCATCTCCATAAAATAGGCGTTAGGTTCTGGATTTTTTAGTATCCCTTTCACCTGATGGACACAGTTAAGTAAGACTTTTTTTACTTTTTTTATATCCGAGCCATAAGCTACTCCTATCTTTATTAGCATTCTTAAAGAAACAAGAGGACGACCATAGTTAGTTATTTTACTCATAACTAAACTGTTATTGGGAACAATAATTTCGTTATGCTCATCAAATGATTTTACTCGAGTAGACCTTAATCCTATATCAATAATTTCTCCCACTTCCCCTGTATCCAGTTTAATAAAATCACCTATTTTAAAAGATTTATCGGCAATTAAAGCTATCCCTCCAAAGATGTTGGCAAAGGTATCTCGTAGAGCAAAACCTAAAATAAAACCAGCTATGCCTAAACTGGCTACCAAAGATGTTACATTCACTCCCCAAATTGTTAAGATAAATATAATTACAAGAATAAACACAATAAAGTTGAGTATCTTCCTCGTGATAACTACTAATTCATTTTCTTTGGCTTTTCCTGTAATCTTCCTTCTTTTGACAAACCATCCTTTAATGAGGATATTGATAATACAGGCACTCATATAACAGGAAATAATTATAATTATGGAAGATACCGTTCTTGAGATGATCTGTTTAACTAAAGTGGAAAAGGGAAGAAAGTTAAAACCAGCAGCTATCCCAGCTAAAATTATAAGGTAAAATATGGGAGTTTTTATTGTGGAGAGGATAAGATCATCAATTTTTGTTCTGGTCTTCTTTATCCACCAGCCTGCTATAGTAGCAAGAAAAAAATGGGTAAGTTTTGCCACCAGAAAAAAAGCAATAAAACAAACTCCTGCTTTTATATAAGGTAAAACAATTTCGAACATTAAAGCCTCCTTGAATTAGTGAAAAGCAGTACAGGTTTTTAAGCCCGCCAAAGTTTACTTGTAATAGTTTAGCTTTCATCAAAGGTAGCCGCACCCTTTAGGGTGCGTATAAACGCAGGTGCTGAGCCTCGCGACTACTTTCCTTTTTTCTCTGACAATTGTAGCTGCCCAATTCATTGGGCGAAATACGCCGATAAATCGGCAAGCTACATGAGATTACGGAAACTGTTCCAAGTCTGCCTTGAGATTGCACTGACAATTGTAGCTGCCCAATTCATTGGGCGGTTTTAATGCGCCGATAAATTGGCAAGCTACAGCTCGCAATGACAAATGAAGAATCTCACATTTTTTTAGTAACACTTACCTATCACGTTTACTTTAAAAATTCTAATGTAATATACCATTTAGATAATACTGTGTCAATTTGAAAACTATCCACCCTTTTATTTTTTTGACAATAATAAAAAAATACATATAATTATAACTACAATAAGGGATGAGTCGAAAAGGCAAACTATTCAATAAGAATAGGACGCAAAGGTACAGGTCGTGAAAGCGACAGCTGGCCTACCGAAACTCACGAAACTAAAAACCTGTTCTTATTTAATAGGAATAGGTTTTTTTATAAAGCATTAGAATTTCTAAATTTTTGGCAATCCCCTTTTCTTAGGAGGAGGTTCTCTTCCTTCAAGGGAGAGAACCTCAGGATTACCTGAAGCTATATAAAAAAATGAAATACTTAAGAACAAATGTAATTTAAAACAAAAATTTTTCACTCAAATTAATATCTGACAAAAAATGGGAAAAATTGCCTCAAGCTTGGGTAAGTTTTAAGAAGTCTATTTGTAATAGGTAAACTTATGACTTCAAGAATCCTAATAGTTGATGACGAGAAAGATATTGTACAACTGGCAAAAGATGCCTTAAAACAGGAAGGATTCAAGGTTACAGCCGTTTATAACGGAGAGGATGCTCTGCTGGAGATAAAAAGAAGCCTTCCGGACCTTGTTATTCTTGATCGCGTCCTTCCCGGAATTGATGGCCTTACTATCTGTCAAAAGATACGTT
>JAUWJJ010000178.1 GCA_030607765.1 Candidatus Aerophobota bacterium | reverse complement strand
CCAGTAACTGCTCCTGCAGAGAAGGAAATACTTAAAGCTGGTTTAAGTCCTTTTCGAGCTGCCTGGGTGGTTCTGCTGTTAGTTCTCGTGGCTATACTCATTCCAATCCATCCGGCTAAAGCTGAAACAAATACCCCTATTAAAAAAGCTAATGCTGTTTCCCAGTTAACTGTAGTCTTACGGGCAAATAGAGGACCTAAACTAAGAAAGATAGCTACAATAATTGCCATTACAGCAACTGTTTTGTATTCTGTATAAAGGAAGGCTTTAGCTCCCTTTTGAATCTCCTTAGAGAGATTTTGCATTAACTCATTACCAGGGTTTTGCCTGAGAATACCTCTTATTAAGAATCCTACTACAATTAAGCCTAGCACTCCTGTTCCCACAGAAACCCATAGATACAGCATTACCTTATACCTCCCTATTTATAAATGAGTATTATAAAAATTTAACCACAGAGGACACAGAGAAATCATTAAATATCAGTAATAGGTAATTTCGTTAACGCATTCACCCTTTAACCCTTTGCCTTTTGCTCTTCGCATCCTATTCAGTGTCTTCAGTGGTTAGTTTTGCTTGAAACGAGCGATTGTACTTCTGTATCGCCTCATCTAATTCCTGAGTAAGAACAGTTTCAATTGCCAGAGTAGCTTTTTGAATAATTAGTTCCATTAGCTCCCACTCAGGAGGAGTGAATTCTTCCAAAACATAATCTCTTAAGTTCATTCCCTCTAATGGCCTGCCAATTCCTATACGCAGACGAGGAAAATTCTCCGTCTTTAAACTTTGAATAATAGACCTTAATCCTCTATGTCCTCCATCTCCCCCTTTTTTAGCTATCCTTATTCGTCCTAAGGGAAGGTCTGCATCATCACTGATTACTATTATATCTTCTGGGGATAGCTGGTAATGAGTCTTTATCTCTTTAAGAGAGAGCCCGGATTCATTAACAAAGGTAAGGGGCTTGGCTAAAATTACCTTTTCTCCTTTTATTTTCCCTCCCCCAATTAAAGAACGAAAGCAATAGTTTTCTACATCAACCTGGTATTTTTCACTTAAACAATCTATCACCAAGAAACCAACATTATGTCGAGTTTTATAGTATTCCCTACCAGGATTTCCCAGTCCAAATACCAGCCTCATTTCTTTCTTTTTTCTGGAGGTGGTTCCTCTTTCTCTGTAATTTCTTCAGCCTCTTTTTCCTTGCTCACAACTTCCACTTCCTCTGGAGCCTTTTTCTCTTCTTCCAGTTTCTCCAGTTCCTTTTCACTAATGGAGGAAACTAAAGAGACAACCATTTCTTCTGGATTAGTAATTAATTTTACCTTGGGTGGTAGGTTTAAATCCTTTGTCCGAATCAAGTCCCCCACATTTAAATTGGTTAAATCCACCTCGATATGGGGAGGAATATCCTTGGGAAAACACTCTATCTCTATCTCTCGGATAAGACGTTCCACTACTACGCCACCCTTCTTAGTTACCCGGTCCTCACCAACAAGGATGAGAGGGATTGAAGTGGTAATTTTCTCTCCCCGGGTAATCTCATAGAAGTCTACATGCTGAATTTCCCTTTTAAGCAAACTGGACTGGATATCCTTTATTATGACTTCTCGTTCCTTGTTTTTAGTTTGGTTAGTTAACTGGAGAGTTATTACCTTTTCCTCACCGGATAAGCCGTGGATAAAACTTATTAACTCTTTTGTATCTACTTCTAAGGATAGGTTCTTTTTCAGATGTGGTCCGTAAAGAACGCCCGGTGAATATCCTCTTTTTTTCAGTTTCTTAACGTAACTTTTACCTGTTTTATCTCTAATCTTTGCTTTTAATACAGATTTTTCCATAAGTTTCCCCCTTTTTAAAAAAGTTTGCTTACCGATCGGTTTTGATGAATACGTTTTATAGCTTCTCCCAGCAAAGGTGCTACCGAGAGAACTTTAATTTTGTTCTTGGTCCTTTTTGAGTTTAGAGGAATGGTATCAGTTACTACCATTTCCTTTAAGGGTGAAGCGTTTATCTTTTCATAAGCCTCTCCGGAAAAAACAGCATGAGTGCAACTGGCATAGACAGCGGTCGCTCCTTTTTCCAACAAGGTATTTGTTGCGATCAACAAAGTTCCCCCAGTATCTATCATATCATCTACTATGAGAATTTGTTTGCCTTTTATCTTACCTACTATATTAATAATTTCAGCTTCGTCAGCCACGGGTCTTCTCTTATCCACAAAAGCCAGGGGAATCACTAATCTTCTAGCGTAAGCCCGAGCTCTCCTTAGACCTCCCACATCGGGAGAGAGAACTATCAGATCCTTCAGGTTTTTCTTTTTAAAGTACTCAATAATTATGGAAGCGGCAAAGAGATGGTCTATTTTAATGTCAAAAAATCCATGGATTTGGTCTACATGCAGGTCCATAGTAAGTACTCTATCAGCTTTAGCAACGGTAATTAAATTAGCCACCAACTTAGATGTGATGGGAACTCTGGGTTGATCTTTCCTGTCCTGTCGGGCATATCCATAATAAGGAATAACAGCAGTAATTCTTCCAGCCGATGCTCTTTGAAAGGCATCAATCATAATTAAAAGTTCCATTAAATTTTCACTTGCTGGAGGAGAAGTGGGTTGGAGGAGAAAAATGTCTCTACCCCTCACACTCTCATTGACCTTTACGTAAGCTTCTCCATCGCTAAAAGACCTAATTTCCATTTTTCCCAGAGGTATTCCAAGATATTCAGTTATTTTTCGAGCTAACTCAGGATTAGCTCTTCCCGTAAATAGTCCTAACTCATCACTCAAGCTCATTTTTTTCTCCCGGTATAGATATATTCAGGGAAAGAATCCCTGAAATTCCCTTCATTATCACTATGAACCTCTTAGAGGAAGGCGTGAAATTGCGAAGCTTGCTCCGAGCGTTAGTGAGGAATCTCGCTCCTCACAATGACAAATCGGTAGCCGCAAGTTTTAACTTGCGAGGTTAGACTACAATTCCATTTTTATTATCTGCTCAAAATTCAGTTGAATTTTGAATCTGAGTTTAAGGAAATATTATAAATTAGAAGGAATAAATGTCAAGAAAAAAATAAAATTGGCTACAAGATACTGCATGTTTTTCGAAGAAAAAACAGCATTGATATAAATAAAAGTTTTCTCTAAAATGGAACTGATAAGATGCAAGTTGATTTTTCTTTCTAAAGATGATAAAATTGGGTTGAGGTTAAAGGGTGTCTTATGGTGGAAAGAGAACAACTTCCGGGGATAATGAGAAAACGTGCTTTAAAGAGTGAACATTTCAATGGCGAGGGTTAAAGTTGGTTGTTGTGGATGGGGATTTTTCACCCCTTCTCACCTTTACCCTCAATGAAAGAGCTCATTTTATGCATAGTTTTAGCAAGGGATAATCTATCCAATGCAGAAATTATGGAAGCTACGCCTGTCAGGGAGAAAACAATGCCCAATACCCTGGCAAAGATACATATCATCCTCAGTTGAGCTGTTATGTAACTCTTAGAGGAAACAGTGAAGGATTGTTGTACAATTGTTAGCTTACCAACATAAAAGTAAACTCCTATTCCTGCTAAGATAAGAAT
>JAUWJJ010000005.1 GCA_030607765.1 Candidatus Aerophobota bacterium | reverse complement strand
CTTAGTTAAACAAGAAATGCTAACCCCGGCAGCAATGGATACAATTAACTGGGAAAGGTTAACTTCTTTCTTTAATTCCTTTAATACTAATTTTATATCTCCAGGTTTAACTGCTAAAACTATTATATCAACTTCCCTAACTATTTCTTTTACGCTGGTAGTTACTCTAACACCCCTTTTTGCTAAAGGGTAAAGTTTCTCCTTGACTTTATCACAAACCCAAATGTTTTGCAGGGACAGAAGTTTTTTATCCATTATAGATTCTATTAAAGCCCCTCCCATTCTACCGACACCTATGAAACCAATCTTTTCTTTAAACATTCAACTTCTCTCCTTTTAACCATATTTGAGGAGGGAAACATAGGTTTTGCCTAATTCCGATACTTTAAGTTAATATAATTAAAAAAACTAAAAGTGTCAATTGTTTAATTATAAACCGACAAATTCAATGGACCAGAGAGGGTAGGGGAGCATAAGTGCCGCTGAGAACGGGTAAAATAGTTCTTGGGGACCGGCAACTTAACTTTTAGGAGTGGGATATTTAAAAAATAGCGGAGTTTCTTTTTTTATACCTCTAACGTTTTAAATACTAAAGCTAAAAAAGGCCATAAAGGGTCAAATAAAGCCATCTTTTCGTCTAACGAAGGGTAACCTATATTTGGAGAAGATAAAATGCAAAATTAAGTTGAATTTGGGCTATATGAATTCCTTCGACAAAAATAAGAAAATAAACAGGCTTCAATTGAAGTTAAAAAGATCAATTTTTTATAAAACTGGTATATGTACTACCAGGATTTAGTGAAATAACCAAAGAAAAGATCAGATGTATAAGGCTACACCCGACTTTACTTTAAGAGTTGCTTTGGAATTTTGTTCTTTGCAATGACAAGCAAGGAATTTCACATTGGGGGAAAAGTCTCTCGAGACCCTTCTTTTATCAATCAAGAAATGGCTGAGCTTGCTTCAAGTTTTTTTATTTTTAATATTTTACATCAATTTTAATTTGCAAATTACCTTGTAGAATGAATTATTTGGCAAAAACTAATTTAATATCTTAATTTTTTAGGGTATAATTTAATTTTATTTGTATAACTATTTCAATAGAAAAAAATTTATTTTTAAAAAAGAGCTTGTGGAATCTACATTACAATTATCTTATATAAAGTAATATGTTAATTTTTTAATAAAATTATGAAAAAAACTTATTTTTCATTTGTTTTTTATTTTTATTTAACTTCCGATAATGTATATTATGTAAACCAAAATAAAATAAAATAGAAAATAAGAAATTTTATAATGATTTTATAGGTAGTAATTATGGGGCACAGTTTAAATTTTTACTTTAGTTATTTTAACTTACTTTAAGTTCGTTAAAGTAAAACTTTAAGTTTTAGTTTTGATAGGGAAATTAATTTTTTTCTTTATAGTTCGCCAGCTTTCATCTCGAATTCAACAAATCTAATAGTATCTTCACCAAGCTTATTTTAAGTTTTATTTTTTAAAAATTTAGCCTCAGCAAACGGGTAAAATAATTTCTCAGGGGACAGCGATTTTTACGAGCAAGATATTTGAAATAGGGGTGGGTGTTTGAAAAAATAGCGAAGTTTCTTTATGCTCCTATTGTGGTATATTAACCTGGATTTGGCAATCTGAATAATGACCATCAGAGCTTATCTCGGAATATCGCTCTGTATCTAATTTTCATATAAGTAGCCGCAACCTTCAGGTTGCGTTGTTTTGCGCAGGCTCTGAGCCTCGCGGCTACCAAATTACAATTGGGAAGCGAAATACTTCTTACCTATCTGGAGAACTTTAATAGTTTACCGAATCTGGGATTAAATACAAAAATAAAGTAAGGAGGGAATTTTGTTATGAGTTATCTTTCCAGGAAAAAGGTTGTGGTGAGAGATTGCCAAAAAAACAATAACAGGAAAAAAGGCCATAAAGGGGCCAAATAAGGCCATCTTTTCACCTAAGGAAGGTATTCCTATCACCTAAGGATGAGAAGATGTAAAATAAGTTGAATTTGAGCCATATTAGTCCCTTCTATAAAAACATAAAAGAGGCTTCAGTGAAGTTTGAAAAATTAACTTCTTTTTCTTCTTTTCCGATATAACTCATAAAATTTCGTGTCCCCTACCCTCGTAAATATTTCTGTCCTTTGATACATAGATTATTATTTTATTAGGATTGGGTAAACAAAGGCTCCCTACTTAATAGGGATAAAACTTTTCCTATTTCATAAAGAAGGGGTCAGATGTATAAAACTACACCTGACCCCTTTACTACCAACTCTTGAATATATAAACTTCCTCTATTTCTCCATCTACATCTAAAGGTTAAAACCTATCCCGAATCTTCCTGCTATGCCACTGAAATCTAGATTAGAAGGCGTATCTATTTTTTCATTAATCCAGATTTCTCCTTCAAATCCTTTCTCTACAGTTTCTTCATAATCAAGATTTTCAATGAGGATACTGTGGTATCCCAAATTTAAAAAAACAAATAACTTACTGCCAAAGACTTCTCTCCCCGTTGTCTTTTAACTGGTCTATTACTGTGTTAATTATGGAAAAAGAGTATCCCCGCCGTCTTAAAAATCCAGAAATTCTTTGAAAATCTCTTTCATTTTTTAACATCTTACGCTTTTTCTGAACAACTCTTAAAGCCATTTCAGTCTCATTAATTTTGGAAAATAACTTTCCCAAAATCTCTTCTATTAAATCCTCCGCTATTCCCTTTCTCCTCAGCTCATAGTATACTCTTTTTCTCGCAAAACCTTTTTTAATAACAAAATTTGCCCATTCTTCAGAAAATCTTTTATCATTTAAGAAATAATGTTCTTTTAGATAATTAATAACTTGCTGAATTACCTCTGGAGTGTATCTTTTCTGGCGCATCCTCTCCTTAATTTCCCATTGACTCCTCTCCCGATAATCTAAAAGGGTTAAAGCATAGTTATAGGCCTTCCCTAGTTCTTGCCCTTTATTTTTATCCATTTTAAGAGTTAATTTCCCCTACCCTCTCATTGATTCCATGAAAGCTTTAGGATCCCTGGCTCTCCTTAAGGCGGTATTTAAACTAATTATACCCCTTTTTACTAAGTTCTTTAAAGATTGATCCATTGTCTGCATTCCAAACTGAGAACCAGTTTGTATAACTGTATAAAGTTGATGGGTTTTTCCACCTCTAATTAAATTTCCCACAGCAGGAGTACCAATTAGTATTTCCACTGCTGGAATTCTTCCCGCTTTCCCTTCCCTGGGAATCAAACTCTGGGTAATAACCGCTATCAAAGAAGATGATAATTGCATTCTTATCTGAGCTTGCTGATAGGGAGGAAAAACATCAACTATCCTGTCTATTGCTGCCGGTGCATCAGAAGTATGAAGGGTAGCCAGAATTAAATGTCCTGTTTCAGCAGCAGTTATAGCTGTTGATATGGTTTCCAAATCTCTCATTTCTCCAATTAATATAACATCTGGGTCTTGTCTCAAACAGTATTTAAGAGAAGAGGCAAAAGAAAGAGCATCAGAGCCTACCTCTCTTTGTTCTACAATGCTCTTTTTATGGGGGTGGAGATATTCAATGGGATCCTCTATTATTATAATGTGAACTGACCTTTTTTCATTAATTATGTCTACCATTGAAGCTAAAGTTGTTGATTTTCCACATCCTGTGGGACCAGTTACTAAAATAAGACCGTTATCTTTAATGCATAGTTTGCCCAGAATGGAAGGCAGGTGTAATTCGGAAAGAGAAGGAATAGTATCAGGGATAAGTCTGATAGCACAAGCTATTGAACTACGCTGATAATGGACATTAATTCTAAATCTTCCCAATCCTGGAACCCCATAAGAAAAATCAAGGTCTCTTTTTTTTTCAAAATTTTTTCTTTGAGTTTCTGTCATTAAGGAATAAACGAGAGACTTTACCCCTTCGGGGTCTAATTTTTCCCCATCGGTGAATTCAAGAGAGCCGTTTATTCGAAATACAGGAGGGACTCCAGTTACCAGATGCAAATCTGAAGCTTCTCTATCTTTCATTCCTTTAAACAGACTATCTGTGTCCATTTTACATCTCCATTTTCGGATATTATTTAAATTGTCAAATTTTAAGTTTAATTTTTTCTTTATCGGGCTACGCCTGCTCTATTTAACTAATTGCTATCCTATCCATTGCCCATTGAGCAAATTTTTCTGCCTCAAGTTTACTCTTAGCCTCAGCAATTACCCTGATTACAGGCTCAGTTCCCGATACTCTTATATGAACCCAACTTTCTTTTTTCGTTATTTTGATCCCATCTAAAAAGCTCAATTCTTCTTTTTCAAATTCTTCCTTTAATTCTTGTTCAATCTGAGTAAAGCGAGCAGGGGAAGCCTTTAACTTTTTCTTCACCATAAAATATTGAGGAAGATTATCCGCTAACTGCGAAACTGACTTATTTTCTTGAGCTAAATATTCTAACAACAAAGCTATTGTAGCTACCCCATCTCGAGCATAATTAATTTGTGGAATAATCACTCCTCCGTTTCCCTCCCCTCCTATCACTGCTTTTTTTTCTCTCATAAGACGCGATACCCATACATCACCTACTTTGGTGCGAATAACTTCACACCCAAATTCCTGAGCTACCTCATCCAAAGCACGAGTAGTACAAACATTAGTTACCACCAATCCTTTGCTTTTTTTTAGGATAAATTGGGTTGATAAAAGAAGAGTATAGTCCTCAGGTAAAGCTTCCCCTTTTTCAGAAACTACAGTTAATCGATCTGCATCAGCATCATGGGCAAATCCAACATCTGCACGCTCATTTTTAACTATACTGCAAAGCTCTCCTAAGTTAGAGGGAACAGGTTCGGGAGAATGCGGAAAAATTCCATCAGGAGTACAATTTATCTTTGTTACCTTACAGCCTAGCTCATTAAGAAGAAGAGGACTTATTAAAGCTCCTGCTCCATTACAAGCATCCAGGACAGCTTTAAATTTTTTCTTTCTTATTTTTTCCTTATCCACCACCTCCAAAATCTTCCTTAGATGATTGTTAATGGTGGAATCATCTTTGAGAATGGTTCCTATTTTATCCCAGCTTGCCTGTGGTATGGAATTCTCATAAATTTTAAGAAGCTTTCTGCCCTCCTCAGGATAGAGAAAAAGACCATCGGGACGAACAAACTTTAAAGCATTCCATTCTACAGAATTATGACTTCCGGTGATGACAATTCCCCCTTGAGCCTTTAACTGTTTTACCATAAGCTGAATAGAAGGAGTAGGGCAAATACCAAGATCTACCACTTTACATCCCAGAGAAAGAAGACCACTGAAAACGGCGCATCTGAACATCTCATTTGAAGTTCTGGTATCCGAACCCACTACTATCTTCCCTCTGTTCATTAGCCTTCCAAATGCTCGAGCAAATTTTACCACAACTTCGGGAACCAAACTCTTACCTACAATTCCCCTAACTCCGGAGGGACTAACAATTAGAGATTTCATTTTTTTTCTTTAATTTTATTTTCTTCCAGGCATCTTGAGCAGCCATTTTTTCTGCTTTCTTTTTACTGATACCCCATCCCTTACCCAAAATTACTTCTCCTATTTTTACTTTCACCTTGAATTTTTTCTTATGATCAGGACCTACTTCCTGAACTACCCTGTACTCAGGAATAACTTTATGCACTGACTGGCTATATTCCTGAAGAAGAGATTTAAAGTCCTGTATTTTTTTAAGTTTGCCTTTCTCCTCCGCGAGCAAATTAAAGATAAGCTTACCAGTAGCCTCTAATCCTCCATCTAAATAAATAGCCCCAATAATAGCTTCATAGACATCGGCTAAGAGAGCATCTTGGGATCTAATTCCTTCTTGATCTTTACTAACCAGAAGATATTTTCCTATTCCCATCCGGCGGGCTTGATGGGAAAGATTCTCTTCAGAAACAATCTTACTTCGAAGTTTGGATAATTCTCCTTCATTAAGATGGGGATGTTTTCGAAAAAGGTATTCAGTTATTATCAGCTCTAAAACAGCATCTCCCAAGAACTCCAGTCTTTCATTATCCGGAATATTTTCCTTACCCAATGATTTAGCATAAGAAGAATGAGTCAAAGCTTGATTTAAAAAATCAGTGTTTTTTAGTTGAATGCCCAATTTTTTTTGTAAGTCTTTTGAATTTTTCAACTGTAAAGAAGTATTCATTTTAATTAGAAATAGTTTTAAATTTTTTTCACTACTAAAATAGCGTTGTGGCCCCCAAAACCCATAGAAATAGATAAAGCCACTTTTACATTTACCTCACGTGCACAGTTAGGCACATAATCTAAGTCACATTCCGGATCAGGAACTTCATAATTTATAGTGGGAGGTATAATCCCTCGCTGAATAGACAAAACACAGGCAATCATTTCTACTCCTCCCGCAGCTCCCAGCAAATGACCAGTCATAGATTTGGTAGAGCTAACCGGTACTTTGTAAGCATAGCTACCAAAGACATCTTTAATAGCTTTAGTTTCCACTTTGTCATTTAAGAGAGTGGAGGTTCCGTGAGCATTTATGTAATTCAGCTGATCGCAGTTAACCTTAGCATCCCTTAAAGCCTTTCTTATAGCTAATTTAACTCCTTTTCCATCTGGAACTGGTTGGGTAATGTGATAGGCATCTTCATTCATACCAAAACCGTCTATCTTTGCCCAAATAAAAGCTCCCCTTTTTTTAGCTCGTTCTAACTCCTCTAAAACTACAATTCCTGCTCCTTCA
This sequence comes from Candidatus Aerophobota bacterium, assembly GCA_030607765.1. Next base: position 5,998 of record JAUWJJ010000005.1, on the reverse strand, counting down.
CCTATAACAAAACCATCTCTTTCCTTATCAAAAGGGCGAGAAGCTCTTTTTGGTTCATCATTTCGGGTAGAAAGTACTCTCATAGAGCAAAATCCAGCTAAGCCTAAAGGAGTAATGGCTCCCTCCGCCCCTCCAGCTATCATAACATCAGCTTCTCCTCGCTGGATAATCTTAGAGGCTTCTCCAATAGAGTGGTTTCCTGTGGCACAAGCCGTAGAAATAGAAAAATTTGGTCCTGAAAAATTGTACTTAATGGCAACCTGTGCCGAGAGAATATTGGTAATTAGCATAGGTACTAAAAAGGGACTTACTCGCTGGGGTCCTTTTTCTAATAAAATAGTTTGTTCTCTTTCAATGGTAGATAATCCCCCCACTCCTGAGCCTATCAGACCTCCCACCCTTTCTCGCTTTTTCTCAACATCCAGGCTAGCCTCTTTTATTGCTTCCTTTACAGCTATCATTCCCAACTGAGTAAATCTATCCATTCGTTTCATTTCTTTGGTGGAGAAGTAACTTTCAAAATCTAAATTGTTAACTTCACCTCCCATTTGAGACCGATAGAGGGAGGGATCAAAATGAGTTATTCTTCCTACTCCATTTTTCCCGGCAAATAAATTTTTTTCAAACTCTTTTAATCCTACACCAATGGGAGAAACTACTCCCATTCCAGTAACTACTACCTGCCGTTTCATTTCTCTATCTTTTAACATTTGGAAAATTGAGGTTTATTTTGTTAGATAGCAAGCATCTAACGGAACTTATTCCTCTATGCGATCCTCCAGATAATCTACCACTTTTTGAACAGCGATAAGTTTTTCAGCTTCCTCATCAGATATTTCTAAGTTAAACTCCTCCTCTAAGGCCATTACTAACTCTACTATATCCAGAGAATCAGCTCCTAAATCATCTATAAACTTAGCCTCAGGTGTAATCTGAGACTCATCTACTCCTAATTGTTCACTGGTAATCTCTTTAACTTTTTTAATAATCTCATCTTTGGTCATTCCGTATAACCTCCTTTCTGTAGTCAACAAGTAAAATAAATTGGTCTATTGGTTTCATCAAATTAACAAACAATTTTACATACTCATTCCTCCATCTATCCTGACAGTTTCCCCGGTAATATAAGCTACATCTTCAGAAACCAGATAAGAAACTAATCCTGCTACTTCCTCCGGCTTTCCTACTCTTCCCAGAGGGATTTGATTTAGTAGATCTTTCCTTATACTGAGTAATTTTTGAGTCATAGAAGTCTGTATAAATCCGGGAGCTATAGCATTAACTGTTATACCCCGCCTGGCAAACTCTTTCGCTGCTGATTTAGTAAGGGCGATAAGACCTGCTTTTGAGGCAGCATAGTTTGCCTGTCCTACATTGCCCCTTAAACCAATCACTGAGGAGATATTAACTATTCTTCCATATCTTTGTCGGGACATAAACTTTAATACTACTTTTAAACAGTTAAAAGCACCTTTTAAGTTAACTTGAATAACTTTATCCCAGTCCTCTTCCTTCATTCTTAAAATTAGCTTATCTTTTGTAATACCAGCATTATTGACCAATATATCAACCCTTTTAAATTTGTCAATTACTTTTTCTACTGCTTGTTCCACACTACAAATAGAAGTTACATCCATAGGAATAGCTAAACATTCTCCCCCTTTTTTTCTGATTTCTTCGGCTACTTTTAAGGCTAACTCATCCATTAAATCAAATATTACTATCTTAGCTCCTTCCTTAGCTAATTGCAGACAAATGGCTTTACCTATACCTCGAGCTCCTCCAGTTACTATAGCTACCTTATTTTTTAGTTTCATAAGTTTTCTCCAAAAATTTAATTACGGCTTCCATATCGGAAGGAAGAGGAGCTTTGAACTCCATCCATTCACCTGTGTTAGGGTGAAAAAAGCCCAACAGTTTTGAATGCAGCATGGCTCGCTGCACAGGGATAGGAAACTCTCTCCCCATTTTTCCTCCATAAAGACGATCCCCCAACAAAAAACAGTTAATCGATTGAAGATGTACCCTGATCTGATGAGTTCTTCCCGTTAAGGGATGAAGTTGAATTAAACTCCATTCTCCCCATTTCTGAATCATTTGGTAGCAGGTAAGAGCTTCCCGAGCCAGCTTTCCTTCTCTTACCATTTTTATTCCAGACTTAGGACTTCTCCCTATCCTTAAATCTATTAATCCCTCTTTCCGGGAAGGTTTTCCTCTTACCAAAGCTAAATATATCTTTTTTACCTCTCTCTTCTTAAATTGAACAGTTAGGGCCATATGAGTAATATCATCCTTGGCTACTACCAGTGCCCCCGAAGTACCTTTATCTAATCTATGAACAAATCCCCATCTTAAGGGGCCACCCAACTTAGACAAAGAATGAGTATGGTAAAGCAAAGCATTAACTAAAGTCCCTTTTTGTTTATAGGAAGTGGGATGAACCACCATTCCAGCTGATTTATTAACTACTAAAAGACTATCATCTTCCCAGAGAATATCTAAAGGGATAGGCTGGGCAGGCACAGTTAAAAATGGAGGGGGAGGAATGCTAACTTGTACCTCATCTTCCTCTTTAAGAGAATAAGAGTTTTTAACTGCTCTTGCGTTTACTGTAACCTCTCCCTTTTTAATGAGCTGTTGAATAAAACCCCGGGAAAAAGAAGGAAGAGAGTGTTTAAGAAAACTATCCACTCTTTCTTTTTTATCTTTCTTTACTTTAAAGTAATAATCTTTATTCACTTTGTTTTACCCAAAAATTATACTTATAAACTAATGAGGTGTCAAATATATAATAAGTATAATATAAGGGGTCTATAAGGGATCAGGTCTTGCAAGGTAACATTTATTTAGTACAATATATATAAACTCAGAAATTTCAAAATGCAGAATTTAAATCGCAAAATGTAAAGTGAAAAAAAGACTCATCAACTGCTAAGAGGGAGAAGAAATGACTTTACATTTTGCGATTTTCTTTTGAATTCATTTAAACGAAATGAGGGGTATCTCATAATGGCAAGACCACTCAATAAAAGATGTAGTGTAGACCTTTAAGTCCGCCTGTCATGATAAGTATTTTGTCAGGCCTAAAAACCTGAACTACATTTGGTGGGTAAATTCCTATGATAAATGACTTAACACTTCTGAGCATCTCTCACATAGGTAAGGATAGTTTTTATTTTGTCCTACATACACACTGTAGTTCCAGCATCGCTGGCATTTTTTGCCCTCGGCCTTTTCTACATAAATCTCTAATTTTTTAGCTTCCCTTAACTTAATCTGGGATACGATAAAAACTTCTTTTAGCTCATTGCCCAGACTTTTTAAAAGAGAGATTAAAGAAAAAGGAGCCTCTATTATTAGTTTAGACTCCAGGGAAGAGGTAATTTCTCCCGAGCTTCTGACTTCTTCTAATTTTTTTAAAGATAACTGTCTAACAGCTAAGACTCTATCCCACTTTTTTTCCAGATTTAAATCTAAAAATTCCTCTCTTACCCTTGGCCACTTACTTAAGAAGACACTTCCTTCCATTTTTTTTTCAATTTCTTTTAAGTATTCCCAGACTTCCTCAGCAGTAAAGGAAAGAACAGGGGCAACTAATTTAGTTAAAGTGAGAAGGAGTTCAAATAAAACAGTTTGAGTAGATTTTCTTCCCCGAGAATCAGCTAAAAAAGTGTATAATCTATCCTTCAAGATGTCAAAGTAAAAGGCACTTAAATCTCCATTAGCAAAATTGTGGAGAATATGTACAGCTTCGTAAAACTTAAAATTTTCATATTTTTGGGTTACCTTTTTTACCAGACCCTGAAGTTTGGATATTATGTACCGATCTATTTCTCGAAGTTGATGAGGTTCTAATGTATCTTTTTCTAAAGAAAAATCATAGAGGTTTCCCAGGAGAAATCTAAAGGTATTTCTTATTCTACGATAAACTTCCACTGTATAGTTAAGAGTTTCCTGAGAGATTCTAATATCTTCAGTGTAATCCTCTAAGGAAACCCACAGTCTCAATGTATCTGCTCCCAGAGAGTTTACAATTTTCTGGGGATCAATTACGTTACCTAAAGATTTTGACATTTTTTTCCCCTGAGAATCTACAACAAAGCCATGGGTAAGAACACACTTAAAAGGGAGTCTTCCTTTTAAAGATAAAGAGGTAAGAAGAGAAGTTTGGAACCATCCTCTATGTTGATCAGAACCTTCCAAATAAAGATCGGCAGGGTCCTTTAAAGACTTTTCTTGAGCAACGACTGCCTGATGAGAAACTCCTGATTCAAACCACACATCAATTATATCTTCTTCTTTTTTAAAATCTTTCCCTCCACACTCAGGACAGCAAAATCCCTCAGGAAGAAATGATTCTACCTCTGTGTTAAACCAGACATCAGATCCTTCCCTAACGACCAGGCTCCTTATCCTCTCAATAATACGTTCATCAATGATAGCCTTTTTGCAACTCTGGCAGTAAACTACTGGAATACCTACTCCCCAGTATCTTTGACGAGAAAGGCACCAGTCGGGACGTTCCTTTAACATGCTTATCATTCGAGCTTGACTTCGAGAGGGAATCCATTTTACCTTGGAACTGACAGAATTTATTGCTTTTTCCCTCAATTGATGCTTGTCTACACTGAGAAACCACTGAGGAATGGCTCTGAAAATAAGAGGAGAATCACACCTCCAGCAATGAGGATAGGAATGCCGAATCTCTTCCTGGGCTAATAAAAGCTTTTTTTCCTCCAATTTTCTCTGAATCAGCTTATTGGCTTCAAAAACAGGCACACCTTGAAATTCTTTAACCTCTGAGGTAAATTTTCCCTCGTCATCCACAGGAGAAAAAACAGAAAGTCCATATTTTAAACCTAAGAAATAATCCTCTTCTCCATGACCTGGCGCTATATGGACGCATCCTGTTCCCTCCTTTACACTAACAAAATCTGCCAGCAATACTCGGCCCTCTCTTAAATTAAGAGGATGGACATAAATTAATCCCTCCAGTTCTTTTCCTTTACAATGAAATAGGATTTTTTTAGTTTTGTAGTTAAGTTTCTCCTTCAGTCTCTCAAGGCAGTCTTTAGCTATTAAAACAAATCCCTCTTTTATTTCTACAAATACATAATCCAGATTTGGATTAATCCCAATGGCAAGATTAGCCGGAAGCGTCCAGGGGGTAGTTGTCCAGATTAAAATATAAACTGGCAGGTTAATAAACCTCGTTAGATGTTTGCTATCTAACGAGGTGAAGAAAGGAATATGATCTTTCTTGAGAGGGAATTTAACATAAATAGAAGGAGATTCTTTTTCTTGGTATTTTATCTCTGCTTCAGCTAAAGCTGTTTGGCAGTTAAAACACCAGCGAATCGGTTTTAAACCCCTGTAAATATAGCCTTTTTTAGCAAGTTTACCAAAAGAGGCTACAATTTCTCCCTCATAGTCAGAATTCATAGTAAGATAGGGTTTATCCCACCTGCCAAAAACTCCCAGTCTTTTAAATTCCTCTCTTTGTTTTTCTACAAAGTGGAAGGCGTACTTCCTTGCTTTTTTTCTAAATTCTACCCTGGAGATCTCCTTTTTAGTAATACCCAATTTTTTAAATAACTGATGCTCAACAGGCAAACCATGGCAATCCCATCCTGGAATAAAGGGTGAATCGTAGCCTTGCATAGTTTTATATTTAATTATTACGTCCTTGAGAATCTTGTTGAAAACCTGTCCCAGATGAATATCTCCATTAGCGTAAGGAGGACCATCGTGAAGAATATACTTAGGGTGTTTATTTCTTTTTTCTCTAATTTTCTGATATATCTGTTTATTTTCCCAGAAGTTTAAGATATGAGGCTCCCTTTCAGAGAGTCTCGCTCGCATAGGAAATTTTGTCCGAGGAAGGTTGAGAGTTTTACTATAATTCATCTTTTCTTTCATCTAAATAAGTTCAGCTTTAATCTCAGCTATCACCCTTTTCACTAACTTAGTCATCTGTGGCTCCGCTTTTTCCGCTACG
>JAUWJJ010000077.1 GCA_030607765.1 Candidatus Aerophobota bacterium | reverse complement strand
CATCTATATCACTCAAACAGGCAACATTCATTACCTTTACCTGGTATCCCCTTTCCTTCAAGATTTCCCAGGCCTGGATAGCTCGATGTAGCATACTCCCCATAGAAATAATAGCTGCTCGATCCCCATTTCTCACCACATCTGCCTTCCCATAAACAAATTCATAGAATCCAGCAAAAAAAGGCTCTCCTTCTCCATTAAGGATTACAGGAAATTTACTTCGGCCCATTCCTATAAAAAAGTTCCCTGGTTGAGTAGTAATGTAACGGATTACCCGGTCAGTCTGATTGGGATCAGCAGGAATAATTATCCTGTATCCATAAAGGTTATTAATTATCCCGGCATAGTCGATGCATTGATGAGTTTTCCCATCCTGCCCTACATCAGCTCCATTGTGAGTACAAACAAGCTTTAAATTAGCCCGGTTAAGATCGTTTAATCGGTGTTGATTGTAAGTCTCATCTACTCCAAAAACACCAAAATCGGCAAAAAAAGTAACCACTCCCTGAGTAGAGAGAGCGCCAGCTAAGCTTGCCATATTATGTTCTTGAATTCCTCCCTGGAAAAACCTCTGGGGACAGGCAGCAGCAAACTCATCTGTTTTCACCGAACCTAAAAGATCGCAGTCTAAAACAGCGATGGGAGTCCGATCTTCTTTGTCCTTGTTAAGCTTAGCTATATCGGCAAGAGCTTTACCAAAGGCACTACGATTGTCGGTAATATCCTTCTTCCCGTAAGTATGAGGGCTACCAACCTCTATACTTATACTTTCTACAGGGCGTGGCTTTTCCAAAACAGGAGGTGATGAACTCTTCCTGAGATTAATATACTTGTCAAGATCATCTTTCAAACCGAGCTCAGATAAGGCTACCCGCCAATCCTTTAAAGAAAGGGGCTTTCCATGATACTCAAATTTATCCTCCATAAAAGAGACCCCTTTACCCATAGTGGTATGAGCTAAAATAGCTACCGGAAATTCTTTATTCATCACCGCCTCTCGTAAAGCCTGATAAATTTCTTGATAATTGTGACCGTTAATTTCCAGAACTTGCCATCCATCAGAGAGATAATTTTCCTTTATCCTTTGAGGCATAATCTCATCTAAAGGTCCACTGAGTTGTAAGCGGTTGCAATCAATGATTACTGTAAGATTATTGAGGGAGTACTTCATGGCAAAACGTCTGGCCTCCCCAATTTGTCCTTTCGACTGCTCTCCATCACCCATTACTACAAAAACTTGAAAATTTTTATTTTGAAGCTTAGAGGCCAGAGCAAAACCACATCCTGCAGATAAACCCTGCCCTAAGTTCCCCGTGCCCCATTCCACCCCTGGAACATCTCTTTCCACATGTCCTTCAAAAAGGCTACCTGCTCTTCGGAAATTAGCAATGACACTGTCAATATCAAAAAACCCTAAACGTCCCAGAGTAGCATAAACTCCAGGGGAGGTATGGCCATGACTAATCATTATCCTATCTCTATCAGGATAATAAGGGTTATCTGGATAAATCCGAGCACAGGAATATAAAGTTGAATAGATATCTATGGAAGACATAGACCCTCCCGGATGACCTGAGGCGGATACAGTGGTCATTTTCAAAATATCTCCCCGGGCTAATCGGGCAAGTTTTCCTAATTTAGCTATTTTTCCCTCATCTAACTTCTCTTCATCAAATCTCCATCGCATATACTTACCTCTTTAATCTTAATTTACATTTATCCTGTTAGATAGTAGCAAGCATCTAACAGGGTTTACCCCGTTAGGAAAAAACTCCATCCGTAAGGACACAGACGAAAAAATTAGTAGTTTGGGAGGAATTCACCCTGTCATAGAGAAAATTTTCTAGCGGGGTTTACTCTTCATTGTAATGAATAGCCTCGCTGGGACAATCCTCAGCTGATTCCTTTATCTCTTCCTCGTATTCATTAAAATCTACGCCTTCTTTTACATTGGCTACATCGTTAACTCCAAAAACTTCCGAGCAACTGTCCTCGCAAATTCCGCAACCGGTGCAAGTATCCTTATCAATCCAAACTTTCGTTATAGCCATTCTTTTCTCCTTTTTTAACTCATAAATTATCAAATCCATCTCAAATGTCAAATGAGATATCCCCAGTTTCCTGAGAAATCCTTATAACCTGCTGCCCACTGAGGAGAGAGAAGATGGGGATGCTCTTGTCTTTTATTGCCAACTTTAGTATAATAAGCATTGAAAGCAAGCTTGTTAGGAGGCAATTATGGGAGTGATAAAAAAGGTAGTTATTCCTACAGCCGGATTTGGTACTCGTTTTTTGCCAATTACTAAAGCCCAACCCAAGGAAATGCTGCCTATAATTGATAAACCGATAATTCAATACATTGTTGAGGAAGCTGTTGCCTCAGGGATAGAAACTATCATTATAGTTACCTCTCAGAGTAAAAGATCTTTAGAGGATTATTTTAATTTTAACTTTGAACTGGAAAGTTACCTAAAAAAAACTCAAAAAAAAGAACTTCTCTCTCAAATTCGTCAAATTAGTAAGATAGCTAACTTTGTATATATTCACCAAAAAGGACCTTACGGAAATGGCACACCGATTTTAAACGCCAGGTCAGTGGTGGGGAATGAACCTTTTGCTGTAGTTTGGGGAGACGATCTTTTGATAAGCGATAAACCAAGACTAAAGCAGCTAATAGAAATTTTTCAGCAATACCAATCTCCCGTATTAACTGCTTATCCAGTGGATAAGGAAGGAACAAAAAAATACGGAATTATAGAGGGGGAAAAGATTAACTCAAAAGTAATCCGGGTGGAAGGGATTGTAGAAAAACCTGGACCCTGGAGAGCACCTTCCAGAATAGCTGCCATGGGAGGTTACATTTTAACTCCTGATATATTTGATGCTTTAGAAAAAACTCAATTGGGTAAAAACGGCGAGCTCTGGTTAGTTGATGCTATTTTTAAGCTTTCCCAGAAAAGACCTATCTACGCCTGTCTGGTTGAGGGTAAACACTACGATGTAGGGTCAAAAATTGGCTGGCTAAAGGCGAACATTGAACTTGGATTAAAACATCCTCGGATAAAAGAGGAGTTAAAAAAATACCTAAAAGAAATCCGGATATGAAAAAGATAACAATGTCTAAAAAAACATTGAAAGAGCTACGAAAAGACAGTGAGAAAATCTTCTATGCTGGTCTGAAGGCAGCGGATCCCTTTGAAGCAGTGAAAAAATTTGTTTACAGAGAAGGGAACTTACTTAAGATAGGGAAAAACTCATATCCTTTAAATGATTTTAAACACATCTATATAGTAGGAGCAGGCAAAGCCAGTGCTCCTATGGGTAAAGCCATAGAAATTATCTTAAAGAATAGACTGAAAAAAGGATTTATTAATGTAAAGTATGGATATGTACAAGAATTAGAAAAGATAAAAATAAATCAAGCTGGTCATCCAATTCCAGATGAAGCTGGGGTAAAAGGAACAAAGGAAATTGTAAGATTGCTCCAAGACTCTAGAAAAGATGATCTGGTAATCTGTCTTATCTCAGGAGGAGGAGCAGCTCTTCTTCCCCTACCAGCGGAAGGGATAATGCTAAAGGAAAAGCAACAAACAACTCAGCTCCTTCTGAAATGTGGAGCTTCCATTGAAGAGATTAACACTGTAAGAAAACACCTCTCCCGTATTAAGGGAGGATGGCTGGCTAAAATAGCTTATCCTGCCCAGCTTATTAGCCTAATATTGTCCGATGTTATAGGAGATCCTTTAACCGCAATTGCCTCAGGACCAACTGTGCCTGATACCACTACCTATGAGGACTGCTGGAGAATAGTAAAAAAATATAACTTATCAGATAAACTCTCCCCTTCGGTTCTTAACCACCTGGATAAAGGGAGAAAAGGAAAAATTTCCGAGACCCTCAAGGAGGGGAATCCAATTTTTAAAAGGGTAAAAAACATAATTGTAGGAAGTAACAGTTTAGCTATCAAGGCAGCCCGAAACCAGGCTAAAAAATTGGGATACCATACTCTTATCTTATCATCTTTTATAGAGGGAGAAACAAGGGAAGTGGCCAGAGTGCATGCAGCTATAGCTAAAGAAATTCTCACTTCGGGAAGTCCTGTTCCTGCCCCAGCTTGCATACTTTCAGGAGGAGAAACTACGGTAACTATTAAGGGAAAGGGTCTTGGAGGAAGGAATCAGGAATTTGCCTTAGCCTCTGCTATAAAAATTAAAGGAATGGAAAATGTGATAATTTTAAGTGCGGGTACCGATGGCAGTGACGGACCAACTAATGCTGCTGGAGCAATTGCAGATGGAACAACTCTTTTAAGAGCAGAAAAAATTGGGATAAATGCTCAAGAATATCTTGAAGATAATAACTCCTATCATTTTTTTCAAAAACTAAAAGACCTTTTTATTACCGGGCCCACCAATACCAACGTTATGGATCTACATCTTCTCTTAGTTGGTTAAAATAAAAATGAATTTCTCCTCCAGTTTCCTGAAAAATTCCTTAACCTACTGCTTGCTGATGAGTGAGAAGGTGGAAACCTGACCCCTATACTGGGAAAACACCGAAGGAAAAGGCAGCCCTAAAATTTCGGGAAAGTGGGGTTCTCCTCTTGCTTTGAAGAAAATTATAAGTATAATATTAACCTTGCGAGGGAAAATATGTCTATAAAATTAATAGCCTGCGATCTGGATAACACCCTTACTGAGAACTCCTTTATCTTGCCTAAGGTAAAAGAGTTCTTGCAAGGAATAGTTAATGAGGGAATCAAATTCGTTATAAACTCAGGCAGATGCTTAAAAAATATAAGAGAGGTTCTCCTTGAAAGTAAGATATACCCCTCCTTAGGATTCCCTCAAGCTATAATTTCCAGACATGGGGTAAACATCCATTACCTTAAAGATGAGGATTACATAGCTGATGAGGAATGGAACAGGAAAAAAGAAGAACAGTTAAAGCTAATGCAAGGGAACGTAGGATGGAAGGGAATAAAATGGGAAAAACTAATAAAGAAAATGGGACTTTCCCCCCAGGAAAAAAGAATCTCTTATGGGTTATTTGCTCTGAGGTTTGACAGGGAAAAAGAGGCAAGGCTGGCAAGGAGTATCCTTACTCAAAAAAATCATATAAAATATGTAACTTTTTTAAGAAATAAAGGTTATCTTACTCTATCCTTGTCCACTGCTTTAAAGGGGAAATCACTGGTGAAGGTTGCTCAATATTTCAATATTCCATCATCCCGGGTTTTAGCTATAGGAGATTCTCAAAATGATGAGGATATGCTTGATGGGAAATTTGGATTCCTTAGCGCTGTTCCTTCTAACGCCGAGGAGGAGATAAAAAAAATGGTAGATAAAAATGGAGGATACATTGCCCTGCACCCAGCAGGAAAAGGAACAGTGGAGGCAATAAACTCATTACTTTTGAAAAATCAAGGGTAGGGACCTTTTGTGCTGGGAATTTTTCATTAGTCTTTTAACCCTATCTACTTTTTTTGAAGAGAATTTTTTACCAGATTCTATAATCTCAATAGCTTCATCTAATTCTTCATAAGTAAGGCCGAGCTCTCCCTCATCGGTTTGCCCTTCCCATAAACCAGCGCTGGGAGCTCTTTTTATTATTTCATCAGGTATCCCTAAATCCTTAGCTAATTCTTTTACCTGCGTCTTCAAGAGGCCTCCTATAGGAAGAATATCAACTCCACCATCCCCGTATTTGGTAAAATAACCTACCATAAGCTCGCTTTTATTCCCGGTTCCGACTACCAGGTAATTTAAATTGTTAGCAAAATAATAAAGAGTAATCATTCTAAGCCTGGGTTTTAAATTAGCCCGACTAATTTTTCCTCCCGGGGGAAGAACTTTTAAAAAACTATCGTATACCGAATTTAAAACTACCCTCCGAGTCTTGATATTAAACTTCTTAGCTACTTTCCAGGCATAATCTTCATCAACAGGATCACTATGGCAGGACATTAAAAGACCTATTACCTTCTCCCCCAGAGCTTTTTTAGTTAAACAAGCCACCACTGAAGAATCAAGCCCTCCGCTTAACCCCAGGACTGCTCCTTCCCTTCCGCTTTTTTTCACTTCCTCTCTT